>CAMAWF010000194.1 GCA_945861895.1 Rhizobium sp. Q54 | reverse complement strand
TTTTGGGAGTCAAATGACTGCTGGCGGTTGAGGCAGGCCTGCTGTCATGAGCCGCACTTGCGGGGCAAAAAGCAATGACCGGCAACGTCGTGAAGCGGATTTGCACGATCTGTGCGCGCGGCGGCTCCAAAGGTGTTCCTGGCAAAAACGTGCGGCCTCTGCTCGGCAAGCCGGTAATCGCGTGGACGGTCGAGCAAGCCAAGTCCTGCGGGCTGTTTGAATACGTTGCCGTATCGAGCGATTCACGGGAAATCCTTGCTGCGGCGGGCTCGGCGGGGGCCGATCATCTGATTGATCGGCCGCCTGAAATGGCGACCGATACGGCCTCGAAGCTCCCCGCCATTCGTCATGCTACGCTCGAGGTCGAGCGTGCGACTGGCAGGCAGTTCGACATTATGGTGGATCTGGACGCAACATCGCCCCTCCGCCTGCTATCGGATATCGCAGGTGCCGTGAAACTGCTCGAAAGCACCGGCGCGACCAGCGTCATCACCGGCGCGCCGGCTCGCCGGTCGCCGTATTTCAATCTGGTGGAAGTCGGCGACGATGATGTGGTGCGGCTTTCCAAGCCGCCGCAGAAGTTCATAGAGCGGCGGCAGGATGCGCCACGCTGTTATGATATGAACGCTTCAATCTACGGCTGGAAGCGCGACGTGTTCATTGCTGATCAACGGGTATTTTACCCGGATACCCGGCTTTATGTGATGCCGGAGGAGCGGTCGATCGATATCGATTCCGAACTCGATTTCATGGTTGTGAAGACCATCCTGGAACGACGTGTGGCCGAGACCGGCGCCTAAGGCTTGGTCTGTCCGCGCGGCGGAACTCTTGATAAATCAATGGGCTGGAGCGCTCAGCCATGAACTTCCGATGGACACGGCAGTGGATAAGTGAGATGTTCGCCACGAGCGGTCGGTGGCAGGCCTGTCGAGTTCGCGCGATTGCGCGGCAGCTGCGGTCCGGCTACCGATTAGAGCCGATCATCGCAGACCAGAACCGAAGGTTACGGCATTATGAACGACGTGCTGAAGGGCAACTTCAAGCCGGCGCGGCCGGTCGAAGTCAAAAAGCAGGAAGAGACACTTGAGGATCGCTTCGAGCGCGAGGCGAAGAAGAAGCTCGGCGGCTCGATCGCCTATGTGGCGAAGAGGAAGATCTTGTGGGACGTCAAGGAATGACATCGCCGTTGCAGTCACGGCCGGCGCCGCAGCAGACCGGCGGAAAACTGCTTTTGAAAATGCAGGCGGAAATGCCTCGCATCACCAGCGACCGCACGCAGCAACTCGCGCTCGACAACGCGCGCCGCAACCGGCCGTACATCGAGCGCGGCCAGTCGCTGAAGGCGTTGCGCGGCGTGACGTTGGGGCAGGGCGATACGGCGGTGGTGATCGCGGCGGGCCCAAGCGCCAAGATTTTCGATCCGGCGGCGAAGCTCAAGGCCGGCAACTATCGCGGCGCGGTCGTAGCGACCGAAAGCGCGATGTCGCAATGCCTGTTCCACGGCGTCATCCCCGACCTGGTGGTGTCGGTCGATCCGCATCCGATCCGCATCGTCCGCTGGTTCGGCGATCCCGAGCTCAGCGAGACGACGATTAAGGACGACGATTACTTCCGCCGCCAGGACCTCGATCCGAGCTTTGCGCGGGAACTGGACCACAATCGCCGGCTGATGGAGCTGATCAACAAGCACGGCAAGAAAATCCGCATCGCGCTGTGCACCTCGGCTTCGGCAAAGGTGGTCGAGCGCGTGCACCAGATCGGCATGCAGGTGTTCTGGTGGAATCCGATGCTCGACGAACCGGACCAGCCGGACAGTCTGACCACGCAGCTTTGCCGCGAAAACGGCCTGCCCGCCGTCAATGCCGGCGGCAACGTCGGCACGGCGTGCTGGATGCTGGCGCACGCGCTGCTCGGCAAGAAGCGCGTCGCCGTGACCGGCATGGACCTCGGCTATTATGCTGATACGCCCTACGACAAGACCCAATATTACCACGAACTGGTGAATCTCGTCGGGGTCGATCGGCTGGATGAGGTCTTCATCCGTCTGTTCAATCCGCACACCCAGACCTGGTTCTATGCCGACCCGGCCTATTACTGGTACCGGCAAGCATTCCTGGAGTTAGTTCAGGAAGCCGAGTGCAAGACCTACAATTGCAGTGGCGGGGGGATCGTTTTTCACGAATCCATCCCTTTTATTCCTTTAGAACACTTCATTGAAATCGCGGTTGCGTGACAAAAACAATGGTCCGCTAGCGCAACCATCAGAGCAGTTCGGCACGAAGCATCGCGGGGCACGTAATGGAACAGCAAGAACAAGCTAGAAGCTATTTTAGCCATTGGGCGGATGATTGGCAGTCGAAGGCTGCAGGCCGATTCAAAGAATTCAATATTATTGAGGCCAGAAACAACGCTGTATTGGATGTGATTGCTCGAAAGACGAAAGTTGCGGATTTTCTCGATATCGGTTGTGGAACAGGACAGCTGGCGATCGACGTAGCTAAATTAGGTATTTGCTCGGAAGGCATCGATTTCGCTCCAGAGATGATCCGGATCGCCGCAGCAAATAACGCAAAAGAAAAAGCTGCGGCGACATTCGTGTGCAATTCCTTTTTTGAAACGAAATATTCTGATGCGACCTACGATGTTCTTAGCGCTCTGGGGTTCATTGAATATATTTCGCTTGATCAGTTGGAAACTTTTTTAAGTTCCTGCAGTCGTGCCCTGCGTCTCGGAGGCGCTCTTGCGCTGGGATCCCGGAATCGACTTTTTAATATCGTATCGCTCAACGCGTTCACGAGCATGGAGTTGGCCCTTGGCACGCTAGAGCGGCTCACGGAAGAAGCCATTATTTTGCGGACGAGTGGTCCAGAAAACTTGTTTTTAAGGATGGCGGGGCATGAACGGATCGATCCGCAGCCATCAAGCCATCCTACTACCGGCATCGGAGTCGATATTCGTTACCAGTTTTCGCCAGCTGATTTGGTTAAGCGCGGTCGACGACACGGCTTCATTCCCCACGCTATATATCCGATTCATTTTCATGGAT
>CAMAWF010000193.1 GCA_945861895.1 Rhizobium sp. Q54 | reverse complement strand
ATGACCATGCGGATCGAGCCCGATGAAGGCGAGAGCGGCAAGCCGGTGAAGGTCTCGGTGCGCACGGAATGCTTTACCGGCGGGATCGATGATTTCGACTGGCCGCGAAGGAAGCCCTATGACGAGTTCGATTTCGGCTATGTGCTGACCGTGCACAAGGCGCAGGGCTCGCAATGGGACGATGTCGTGCTGTTCGACGAGTCGTGTGCGTTCCCCGACGGCCGCGAGCGCTGGCTCTACACCGGCATCACCCGCGCGGCGAAGCGGTTGACGGTGGTGGTGTAGTTTCCGCTTTACCCTCCCCTGCAGGGGGAGGGTCGGCGGACGAAGACCGCCGGGGTGGGGTGTCTTCGCACGGCTGTCACCCCCACCCGGTTCGCTTCGCGAACCGACCTCCCCCCTCCAGGGGGAGGTAAAGAAAGTCTACGCCGCTTCCCGGCGCCGGTCGGGCGCGAAGCGGCGGTAGAACGTCTCATTGCGCTCGGCCATTTCCACCAGCAGCTTGCAGGGCGCAAATCGCGTGCCGAATTTCGCCTCGAGCTTGCGGCAAAGCTCGACGAAGCGCTTGGCGCCCATCGTGTCGATCCATGACAGCGTGCCGCCGGAATAGGGCGCAAAACCGAAACCGAGGATCGAGCCGACGTCGGCCTCGCGCACATCGGTGAGCACTTTTTCCTCGAAGCAGCGCGCGGTTTCCAGCGCCTGGATCGCCAGCAGCCGCTGCTTGATCTCCGCGATATCGATGCGGTCGGGGTCGAGCTTTGTAGGCTGCAAATCCGCAAGCCCGGGCCACAATTTTTTCGGCGCGTTGGCCGGATAGTCGTAGAAACCCTTGCCGTTTTTGCGCCCGTAGCGGCCGCGCTTTTCCACCATCTCTTCCAGCAGCGTCTTTTGCCGCGGGTCGATGGCGGCCGCGCCGAGGTCTGCCTCGGTGGCCTTGAGGATTTTCCATGCCAGATCGACCGCGACCTCGTCGTTGAGCGACAGCGGCCCGACCGGCATGCCGGCCATGCGTCCGAGATTCTCGATCATCGGCGCCGGCACGCCTTCCGCCAGCATCAGATGACCCTCGCGGATGTAAGTGCCGACCACGCGCGAGGTGTAGAAGCCTCGGCTGTCATTCACCACGATGGGCGTCTTGCGGATCGCGCGCACGTAATCGAGCGCCAGGCTAAGCGCCTTGTCGCCAGTGTTTTTGCCGAGGATGATTTCGACCAGCATCATGCGATCGACCGGCGAGAAAAAGTGGATGCCGATGAAACGCGCGGGATCCTTGAACTCGGCCGCCAGCGAGCTGATCGGCAAAGTGGACGTATTGGAGGCGAAGACGACATTGCCGCCGATCACGGCCTGCACCTTGGCGATGACCTCGGACTTGACCTTGCGATCCTCGAACACCGCTTCGATGACGAGATCGCACGACGCCAGCGCGCCGTAATCCGCCGTCGGCGTGATGTGTGCGAGCAGCGCATCGCGCTCGGCCGTGGTGGCGCGGCCCTTGGCGATGCGGTCGCTGATCTGCTTGTGCAGCGCGGCCTTGCCTTTGTCGGCGCTGTCCTGGTCGCGGTCGACCAGCACGACCTCAATCCCGGCCTGCGCGCTGACCTGCGCAATGCCGGCGCCCATGAAGCCCGCACCGATGACGCCGATCTTCTTGAGTTTTGCCGGCGCGACTTCCGCCGGACGCCGGGCGCCCTTGTTCAATTCCTGCATGGAGACGAACAGCGTGCGGATCATCGCGGCGGCTTCCGGCGAGCGCAGGATATGCGCGAACCAGCGCGACTCCACCCGCAGCGCCTGATCCATCGGCAATTGCAGGCCTTCGTAGACCACCTGCAGAATGGCGCGCGCGGCCGGATAATTGTCGTAAGTCTCGCGCCGGTAGATCGCGTTCGCCGCCGGGAACGTCATCATTCCCGCTTTCGAATAGACCGGTCCGCCCGGCCATTTGAAACCGTCGATGTCCCACGGCGCTTTCGCCTTGCCGCCGGCCTTGATCCAGTCCTTGGCGGCTTTCACCAGGTCGGCGGCCGGCACGATGGCGTCGATCAGTTTCATTCCCTTGGCGCGGTCGAGCTTGAGCTGATCGCCCTTGAGCAGCAGTTGCAGCGAGTCCGCCGGCGGCATCAGGCGCGCGATGCGTTGCGTGCCGCCGGCGCCGGGGAACAGGCCGATTTTTATTTCCGGCAGCCCGAGGCGGGTTTTCGGATTTTCCGCCGCGACGCGGTGATGGCAGGCCAGCGTCAGCTCGAAGCCGCCGCCGAGCGCGGTGCCGTTGATCGCCGCCACCCACGGCTTGCCGCAGGTCTCCAAGCGGCGATAAAGCTGCGAAAGCTTGCGGCTCTCCTCGAACAGTTTCGCGGCGGCGGCTTCCTCACCTTGGCTCTTGACCAGACCGGCGAAAGTGCGCGCCAGCGTGTCGAGCAATGTGAGATCGGCGCCGGCGCAGAATGTTTCTTTCGCAGACGTAATGACCGCGCCTTTGATGGCGGCTTCGGTCGCGACGCGCTCCACCAGCGCGGACAATTCCACGATGGTGTCCACGTCGATCACGTTCATCGAACGGCCGGGCATATCCCAGGTGATGAGTGCGATGCCGTCGGCGTCGGTGTCGAAGGTAAAGTTGCTCATGGCGTCGGCTCCGAGGGATAAGGTTCGCCGGATTTGTGGGTGTAGCGCTGGTCGTTTCCGTCGCGGACCATCACCATGTCGATGTCGGGATAGACGACCCGCTCGGCCGGCGCGCGCGCGCCGACTTCGATGAAAACCGCATCGCTCTTCGAGCGGTTGACCAGGCAATGGCCGTTCGCCACGCCGGCTTTCCAAGCCGCTGCGTCGCCCGGCTTGAGCACGGTCTCGCCGCCGTCCTCGCACAGCACCGCCTCGCCTTCGAGCATGTAGACGAATTCGTCTTCGTTCTGATGCCAGTGGCGTTGCGACGACGCGGCGCCGGGCTTGAGCCGCAAAAGATTCACCCCGAACTGCGTGAGCCCGCCTGCATTGCCGATCCGCTGGCGTGCACGGCCCTTGACCACGTCGCGGAACGGTGCGGGATATTTTGTCGCGCTATCGAGCGGCAGCTTGTCGATGTCGATCTTCGGCATCCTTACACCCGCTCGATGATGGTGGCGGTGCCCATGCCGGCGCCGATGCACAGCGTAATGAGCGCGGTGTTGAGATTGCGCCGCTCCAGTTCATCCAATGCAATG
>CAMAWF010000192.1 GCA_945861895.1 Rhizobium sp. Q54 | reverse complement strand
TCCGGTAGTCGGCGGGAAATCGATGGTGAAAGTTGTGAAAGCCCTCGCCGTTGGTCAGGAGTGCACCAATCCAATGGTCGCGCGCAGAAATGGTTGAATCAAAGTTCTGTCCGCCAAATGTATGCGCACCCGAATTGATAAAAAATTGGGAATTCAAGACAAGGAAAATTCGCGCTGCGACCGGAAACAAGATCGCGTACATCCAGCCGCCGATCAAAGCCCCGACAAGAAATGGGACGATCAAGCCGGTGATCAACGACCAAAGTTTGTAGTGCCGGTCTTGAAGTGCAACCAAAGGATCCTTGGCGAGGTCGCGGACATTCGAATAATCGTAACGAGCACCTTCGACACAAATCCATCCAACGTGAGCATAAAAGAAACCACGCTTGATATTGTATGGATCGCGATCCGTATCAGTGTAGCGATGATGCAGGCGATGCTGCGCCGCCCATCTCATTGCGGACTTCTCGAATGCCGCTCCACCAAAAAAAAGCACGAACAGGCGGACCGGCCACGTCGCTTTAAAGGCGACATGCGAAAAAAGACGATGATAGCCAAGGGTTACGGCAAACAAGCTGGCCGCGGTATAGAAGGAAAAAAAGCCAATCTCCGCTGCGGTCAGGTCGTAATGCCAAAGATAGAGTGGACAGAGTACGAGCGTTGCTGCGGTGATGATGGTCAGGAAAACGATACTCGGCCAGCGATATTTCACCTTGGAATAATTCGAACTCGGAAGCGCTTGATGAGATGATCGGTCGGTCATGGCTGGCGCGAGTTCCATCAATCGGCGGGCATTCGGTGACGCGGCCCAGTCAGGGGGTTATTGGGGCTTTTAGCGCCGGACTGCAAGTCATCGCCAACGTGGTCGGATTTCTTCGGTTTCTTGGGCCACGGCCCGCGCAAAACGGGGCGTTCAGCAAGCCAAATCAACAAGCCGGATTTATGACCTGTGACGAGTCAGGCCGGCCGGGTCTTGCCATGACGTCCGGGAGCCGGACAGGCTGCCTACACCCCTAGTGCCGCCGATTTGAAGTTCCTACAGCGGTTGGAGCAAATTCGAGAAGGAACTTCAAATCGAAAAGCGGCACTAGAATCATAGAGCTGCTAGTGCCCCTTGGTTTCCGAAGTTCGTGTCAGAGTGTGCTGCGGCGTATCACGAGCTTCGGAAACGGGGCACTCGTCAGTCGGCCTTCACGCCGCCCATCTTGCAGATCGACGCCCACTCCGCGGCAGTCACCGGCGAGACCGAGAGCCGCGAGTATTTGACCAGCGGCATGTCCTTGAAGCGCGAGTCGGCTTTGACGGCGGCCAGCGTCACGGGCGTCTTCAGCGGCCACAGCGCCTTGACGTCGACGGCGACGAACACCTGCTTCGGATCGGTCGGATCGCGATAGCTCTCCTTGATGACCTCGACCACGCCGACGATCTGCTTCTCATCGCCGGTGTGATAGAAGAAGCCGCGGTCGCCCTTCTTCATGTCCTTGAGGTGCTTGCGTGCGGTGAAGTTGCGCACGCCGGTCCAGGGCTCGCCCTTGGCACCGCGCTTGACCTGATCGTCCCATCCGAAGGTTTCGGGTTCGGTTTTCAGCAGCCAGTAGTTCATTGTTAGTCCTCCGCACGAAATGGCCGCGTCAGCAGTCCTTCAATGGCGTCGCCGACACTGACCGTGCCGTCGAGAATTGCCGCGACGGCCGCGGCAATCGGCATCTCGACGCCCTTGTCGCGCGCCATCTCCACCAGCACCGGAGCGGTGGCCGCGCCTTCCGCCAGCTTGGCGCCGGCGCGCACCTCGTCCAGCGTTTGACCTTTACCAAGCGCCATCCCGAAGGAAAAGTTGCGCGACTGCGGACTCGAGCAGGTCAGCACCAGGTCGCCGAGGCCCGAAAGCCCGGTGAGGGTTTCCGGCCGCGCGCCGAACGCCCGGCCGAAGCGGACCAGTTCCGCAAATCCGCGCGTGATGAGTGCGGCGGTGGCGCTGGCGCCGAGGCCGCGCCCATCGACGATGCCGGCGCCGATCGCCAGCACGTTCTTGGCCGCGCCGCCGATCTCGACGCCGCGCATGTCGGTCGAATGATAGGGCCGGAACGTCGCAGAGCCGAGCGCCTGCGCGAGCGCCGCCGCGACCGCGTCGTCGCCGCACGCGAGCGTCACTGCGGTCGGCAGACCGCGCGCGACATCGGCAGCGAAGCTCGGCCCCGACAGGATCGCAGGACGCGCATGGCTCGCGTTCTCGCCGATGATCTCGGTCATGAACTTGCGCGTGCCGCGTTCGATGCCCTTCGCACAGGCGATCAACGGCACGCCCGCCGCAACCATGGGCGCGAGTCTTGCGGTGACCGGGCGCATCACCTGAGCGGGTACCACCAGCAGCAGGGCTTGCGCCCGTGCGGCCTCGGCCAGGTCGCGGACGATGGTGACGTTGTCGTCGATCCGCACACCGGGCAGGAACAGGCTTTCGCGTTTCTTGGCGAGGTGTTCGGCGTTGCCGGCGTCATGCTCCCAGAGCGTCACCGCGCGTCCAGCGCGCGCAGCCGCATTCGCGAGTGCGCTGCCCCAGGCTCCGGCTCCCACCACCGCGATGCGCTCGAATGTCATCAGCTCTTCCGGGGATTCTCATCGGCGGCGCGCAAGGCGGGCGCCGGCCGCGACGTGACGTCCGCGAGCGGCCAGCGCGCGTGCGGCGGCGTATCGAGCGTGTCGACGAGGCCGAGCGCCAGCCGCTCCGCGCCCGCCCAAGCGATCATCGCACCGTTGTCCGTGCACAACTCCGCCGGCGGCACCACCAGCACGGTGCCGACCTCGAACGCGATCCGGTGCAGCATCTTGCGGATGGCCTCGTTGGCGGCGACGCCGCCGGCGGCGACCAGCGCCGTCGGCGTGCCGTACTTCTCGCGGAACATCTTCATGCCGGCACGCAGGCGGTCAGCGACCACGTCGACCACCGCTTGCTGGAACGACGCGCACAGGTCGCGCACGTCCTCGTCGCTGACCGGTGCGATCCGCTCGGCTTCGAGCCGCAGCGCAGTCTTCAATCCGGAGAGTGAGAAATCGGCGTTCGGCTTGCCGAACATCGGCCGCGGCAGCGTGAAGCGCTGCGGATTGCCCTTCAAGGCCTCCTTCTCGACCTGCGGCCCGCCGGGATAGCCAAGACCCAGAAGCTTCGCGGTCTTGTCGAAGGCTTCGCCGATGGCGTCGTCCACGGTCGTGCCAAGGCGCACGTAGTCGCCGACGCCGCGCACCGCGACGATCTGGGTGTGGCCGCCGGAGGCGAGGAAGAGGCAATAGGGAAACGGCGTGCCGTCGGTCAGCCGCGCGGTCAGCGCATGCGCCTCAAGATGATTGACTGCGAGCAACGGCTTCTCGCTGACCAACGCGATCGCCTTGGCGGTGGTGAGGCCGACGATCACGCCGCCGATCAGCCCGGGTCCCGCGGCGGCGGCCACCCCATCGAGAGAGGTGAATTTGAGCTTGGCCTCATTCATCGCCTTGGCGATGACGTGATCGAGCGTCTCGACATGGGCGCGGGCCGCGATCTCGGGCACCA
>CAMAWF010000191.1 GCA_945861895.1 Rhizobium sp. Q54 | reverse complement strand
TATCTAAAAGAATTGGTTATCGTTTTCACATAGGTTTTTTGGGTTAGGGGCGATCGATGGGGCTTTTTCGCCCGAGCGGCTGCCCGCCTCGCCGGCCGTTGATGTCGGCGCAACCCTAAACGGAGCCGTGAGCAAGCCGGTCTTGCGCGGGATCTAAAAGACCGAGCCATAAGTCTGTGAATCAAACAGCGATTTCTCTCGATGCAGCAACCGGCCAGGCAGTTCCGAATGTTTGGAACGAAGCCGAGCTAGCGCGCCATGCGGCGGCGCAAACCCAATTCATCAGCTTCGCTCTTGGCGACGAGCAATACGGCGTCGACATCATGGCGGTGCGCGAGATCAAGGGCTGGTCGGACATCACCCATCTGCCGAAGCAGCCCGATTATGTGCGCGGCGTGCTCAACCTGCGCGGCGCGATCGTTCCCATCGTCGATCTGCGCTGCCGCTTCGGTCAGGGTCTGACCGCGACGACGCCGCTGCACATCATGATCATTGTACAAATCGGCGGCCGTCAAGTTGGCCTGATCGGCGACCGCGTGCTCGATATCGTGTTCGTCGAAGCCGCCCAGATACAGAAGATCCCGCGGACCACGCAAGGGTCGAACTCCGATTTCCTGTCCGGCTTAATAATGCACGACAGCGGCATGATCGCTTTGATCGATCTGGCCAATCTCTTGAAGGAACCCAATAATGTCAACGAATGAAACAACAATGACTTTTAAAGCGAGTCGCGGTCCCGGCCTCTCGATCAAGATCATCTTGACCGTGATTTTGGCCGCGATGACCTTTTTGCTTGTCGGCACGCTGGGTTGGGTTGGGACCGGGGCCTGGAAGGAGCATTCCATCGCCGGCAGCGCGAAGGAATTCGATGCCAGCGCCAATCGTTTTATCGCCGGTCTTTACGAGGTGCTGATCGAGCGGCTCGAAACCAATAACGCCCTTCAGGGCGCCGAGCCGGCGAGTGCCACGGTTCTTGGAAAAATCGAAAGCTCGCGCAAGATTGTCAAAGACAATTTCGATATCGGGCTCGCCGGTTTGGAGAATCGCGAATTTCCCAATAAGGCGTCGCTGCTGCAGGAACTCAAGGCCGCGCTGCAGAAGGCGAACGATTATCGGCAGCAAGCCGACGCCGCGATCAAACTTCCGCGCGACCAGCGCGACGAAAATCTGCGCAAGACGTTTATTCCGACGATAACCAATTCGGTGAATGCGGGGCTGAAGGTTTGGTTTTCGGCGCTCTACAGCACGTCCAAAAGCGATCCGCAGCTTGCGCGCCTTGCTACCATCAAGGAACTCGGCTGGCGTTTACGGGATTATTCCGGTCAAGAGCGATCGATTATAGCCTCGGCGATTGCGTCGGGTTCGGCAATTCCGGCCGAGGGCTGGGCTGCGCTGCTTGGACACCGGGCGCGCGTTGCCGTGCTGTGGGACCAACTACGCAACCTGACGGCCGATCCCGCCACCGATCCGGCCATCATCGCGGCCATGAACGGCGCGCAGGAAAAATATTTCAAGGATTTCGTTTCACTATCCAACGACATGAAGAAGATCAGCGATGCCGGCGGAAAGTATCCGATGGACGCCGCGGGCTGGGTCGATGCGACCACCCCGCAGATCGGGGCGCTGCTGAACGTGCTCTATGCCGCGTCCAAGGCGAGCGAAGCTTTAGCCAATGAGGGGGCCGATCGTTCATTCCGTTATTTGCTCATCATCGCGCCGCTGCTTGCCCTTAGTATCCTGATCGCCGCGCTTTCGCTATGGGTCGTGGTTGCGCGGGTTACGCAGCCGTTACACGCGCTCATCCAGCCGCTTGAGGATATTGCCGGCGGCGATTTTTCTGTAACCATACCGGGCACCGAGCGGGGCGACGAGGTCGGACGGATCGCCAGCGCGGTCAGTCAGATGGCCGCCAGGGTCAGCTCGACGATCAGAGAGATCAAGTCTTCGGGGCGCGAAGTCACCAACGCCTCGGCCGAGATTTCGACCAGCACCACGGATCTGTCGCAACGCACCGAGGAGCAGGCGGCCAGCCTCGAGGAAACCTCGGCGGCGATGGAAGAACTGTCGGCGACTGTGAAGAAGAACGCCGAGAACGCTCAGCACGCCAACCAGTCGGCAGCCGCCACCCGCGACGTTGCCGATCGCGGCGGCAAGGTTGTTGCCCAGGCGGTGGAAGCCATGGCCAAGATCGAAGAGTCGTCGCGCAAGATTTCCGACATCATCGGCGTCATCGACGAAATCGCCCGCCAGACCAATTTGCTGGCGTTGAATGCTGCCGTGGAAGCGGCCCGCGCCGGCGAAGCCGGTCGCGGCTTCGCGGTGGTTGCCTCCGAAGTCCGTAGTCTTGCCCAACGTTCGTCGCAAGCGGCCAAGGACATCAAAGACCTGATCACTAACTCGAATGGTCAGGTCAAGGATGGTGTGGAACTCGTCAACAGGGCCGGCGGTTCGCTCAATGAAATTGTCGAGTCGATCAAGGACGTTGCCAACATCGTGGCAGAGATCGCCAGCGCGAGCAGCGAGCAGGCAACCGGCATCGAGCAGATCAACAAGGCGCTGACGCAAATGGACGACGCGACCCAGCAGAACTCGGCGCTGGTCGAGGAAAACGCCGCCACGGCCAAGACGCTGGAGCATCAGGCCAAGGCGATGGACGATCAGATTGCTTATTTCCAGATCGGCGACGGTTCGGATCATCTTGCGCCATCGTCATCGCAGGCCCGCGAACCCATGCAACGGCCGGCGCCGCGTCCTGTCGCCGCGCCGCCATCGCGCGGCCCCGCGGCCAAACCGCGGCCACAACCCGCCGCAGCGCCCAAGCGGGCCGCGGCCGGCAGTGCCTAAACCGGTGCGCGCGGCATGCAGGCGGCGCTCGCCAATGCGGTCAAAGCCGACAATGACTGGAAAGAATTCTAGCGCCGGTCAATTCCGCCGTTTGCTTGATTAGACGAGCCGTCACCGCTTGGGAGCGCGTGGCGGCTCGTTCGCGTTGGAGCGTTTCCAGGCGAAGTGGGAACCGGTTCGCCGTCCGGAAACGCGAAAATCAAAAAAACCTTGAGCAGTTCACCGATCAGTAAAACGGTGAACTGCTCAAGCCCTATCCGGCGACCGGCCGCGTCGGGAGGTGCGATGTTAATATTCGGTGAAATCGCAAACACCATAAACCAGATTGTTATTCTGAATTGAATACACCGATCATCGTGGCGATAAACGAAATTATCACCCCTGTCCGATACTCCTTTTAATTGGGATTTTATCAGGGAGGTTCGCTCAGGTTGATTTTGGCTTCGCGCGTCGCGCGCATTCGAGATCGATCGTACGAGGCGGGTAATCATTTCATGAATCAGAGCGCGGTTGTGGAAAGTGTCGCCTCGGCTCCGCCGGTCGGCGGCGCTTATGAAAGCGGCGCGGCCGTCAATGTGTCGCCTTCGGTTCAATTCATCATCTTTGCCATCGGCGACGAGCAATACGGCGTCGACATCATGGCGGTGCGTGAGATCAAGGGGTGGGTCGACATCACCCATTTGCCCAAGCAGCCCACGTATGTCCGCGGCGTGCTCAATCTGCGCGGCGCCATCGTTCCGATTATGGATCTGCGTTGCCGTTTCGGGCAGGGCCTGACCACGACGTCGCCGCTGCACATCATAATCATCGTGCAGATCGAG
>CAMAWF010000190.1 GCA_945861895.1 Rhizobium sp. Q54 | reverse complement strand
AAGCAACTGCCAATCCTGCGGGCGGCTCTACTGGCCCACCAGGCCAGGCACGCCATCAGGCCAAACCTTGAACTGCACGCCAAGGCCGCATAGGGTCAGAACCGGGCACGCTTGCTGAGCGATTCTCAACAAAGAGTGGGACATTCCCATACCGATTCCGCGTCATGTTGCTGAAATTCGACCTGTATTCCGTCTGGGTCCAGGATAAAGAATTGTAATATTCGGTCGGTGCGGCCCCGCTTTATGGTGAAGTCGGTAATGCCTTTTGTGCGAAGTATTTCGGCAATGGCCTCAACGTCATCTACCTCAAGGCAGAGATGACGGAACAAACCTTCCTCATGGCCAGCGTCCGGTTTTTGAAAGAATTCAAGAAAACTGCCGCCGCCCGCGTACAGGAAAAATCCATAACGTTCCCCGGCCGGGTTGCGGAACTCGTGTGCAATTTTTAATCCCAGAACGCCAACATAGAATCGCTCGGTGGTCGTCAGGTCGCGCGAACTCAAACTAACATGTGAGAGGCGCTTGATCTGCACGGTCTATGCTTTGCCTGCCTTGCCGTGGACCGAAAAGATTGGCCACGGAACCACGAAGCGGCCGCCGCTTTCGACGAAGCGATTGTGCTTTGCCATGATTGGTTCAGCGTAGCGCCAAGCCAGGATGATCACCAAATCCGGGCGTTTCTCGTAGAGAGCGTCGGCGGGAAGCACCGGGATTCGATATCCCGGTCCCAACAGGGATCCGGTTAGTGGCTTATCGTCAAAAACCGTCTCCAGCGCGTGCCCGAGGTCGAACTGGTTGATGAGTGTCACAGTACCGACCGACGCGCCATAGCCTGCGATCCGCCGTCCAGCCTTCATTTCAGGTTCCAGGAGGCCCGAGAGGTTGCCACGCAATGTCGTCAGACGATCTACAAAATGGCGATACGTTTCCGGCTGGGTAAGGCCGTCTGCGGCTTCTTCCGCCATTATTTTTTCGATCGATCCGTCCGGGCGATGCGGACCGCCCACGAGCTGACAATATCCGCGGATAGAGCCGCCTTTGGTCGTCAGGTGCTCGGCGGCAAATAGTTGCATGCCATGGCGCGCGAAGAATGGAACGAGCGGTCCGATGAGAAAATACGACAGGTGCTCATGATAAATCGTATCGATAAGCATCCGGCGAATGACATCTGCGCCATGTTGCGTCTCGAACACGAAGAGTCCGTCCTTGGCGAGCAGCCGCCTGATGCCGTCAGTCGGATCGTCCAAGTCATTAAGATTCGCGTATGTGTTGTTGCTGATGATGGCAGCCGCGGGACCGTGCTCGGCGCGAATTTTGTCAGCGAGCTCGGTCGTAAAAAACGTCGGCAGCGTTTCAATGCCCTCGGCGGTTGCACGCAACGCGGTGGCCCGCGCCGGATCGATACCCAGAACGCGCATGCCGCGCTCCTTGAAAAATCGCAGGAGCGTGCCGTCATTGCTGCCAACTTCGACCACGAATGCGCCCGGCGCGAGTTTGGCGCGCGTGATGACCGTATCGGCCATGCGCCCAAAATGTTCCGTAAGACCAAGTGAGATCGACGTCGTATACGCGAAGTGAGTGTACTGAACTTCCGGATCAATAATGTCGAGCAACTGCAGATGCCCGCATTTGCGGCAAAGATAAAGATCAAGCGGCGCCAATACGGCTGCGATGCCATCGCCGTCACGCCCCTTGGCCGACAGGCCGATGTTCGGCGTGGCGACAGGAATCGGCGCCAATGGCACGACGGCTTCGACCGCGTCCGATTGACACAGGCGGCACGTCGAGCGGTGGTGAAACAGCGGCTTCATCTGCATTTCAATATAAACCAAACCGAGCTCTCAAATTCCCAAGTGCATCCGCCATATCGCTTCAGTGAGCACAAGATCGGCCACCGAGTCAGCACCGCTGGCGATCGGCTCGCGTTTTGCAGCGACGTCCGCGACAAAGGCCTCCGCTTGGCGGCGAAACGACCAGCTTGGCGACACCGGAACGGCCTTTGTCTTGTTGCCCCGGACAAGCGTGATCTCGGCCGCCTTGTTGTTCAGGAGCGGTGAAGGGAATTCAAGTCTGAGCCGGCCGCGCTCGAACTGAATTTCGAGACCCTCGTTCCAGTCAGTACCGGCCTGCTCGCCCATTTCGAGTAATACAGTGTAGCTGCCGGAATCGAACACCACAAGACGGCCATTGCGCTGGCTAAGGTCGACGCTGCGGACCTTGAGACCGGATCCCACAAAGTAGCGCAGAATATTTATGTCGTGCACAAACACGTTGAGGAACCAGGCGTAGTCCTGGTGAAAATTTTTCGGCAACCAATCGGGAGCCGACGGCCACAGTTCTAAACCATCCGGGCGGTTTTCGTCCGTCATGACAAAGTCGGAGCGGACGTTGAATTCGCCGCCCCAGCACCAGCCGCGCACCAGGATCACCGCGCCGAGATCGCCATTGGCGACAATTTCGTCGAATAGTTTCTTCGCCGCCGCGGCGCCTTCGTCGTGGCGCTTCATGAATCCTACCGAATAGATGAGTTGGCGGCGCGTGGCGGCTTCGACCAGCCGGGAGGCCTGCTCGGCGGTGTGGGCCATCGGCTTTTCAGACAGCACGTGCTTGCCGGCGTTGAGCACGTCGAGCACGACGGGGCCGGTGGCCGGCTGTCGCGTTACCACCACCGCGGCGTCGATGGCATCGGCCGCGAGCATGTCGAGATGGTTATCAAAAACGATAGGGACGCCAAATTTTTCCGCCGCCAAGGCCCCGAGGCGCGGCCGCAATTCCGCCAACGCGGTGACACGGCATCCCGGGATCTGCACGAAATTTGCGAGATGCGCGACTTGGCCCACCATGCCCGCGCCGATCATGCCAATCCGGATGTTGTCCCCCATAACGCTCCTAGAAACTAGACTTCTCAATGGCCTCGGGCGTCATGCGTGACTGCCGCAGATACTGCGCAAACAGATGCATCATCGACTGGTGCACGTCTTCAACCGTCCCGTAATTTTCGGCCGCTACGTGGATCGTGACGTCGGCCATGGCCCCGGATCGTCCGCCGCTGAACCCGACCAAAGCGATCGTCGGTACGCCGTTGCTCTTTGCCCAGTTTACGACGCGCACGATGTTTTCCGAGTCTCCGGATGAACTGATGGTCATGATGATATCGCTGGGCCGCGCCATGGTGCGGAGCTGATAGACGAAGATATCCTCATAGCCGATGTCGTTGCCAATTGCCGTGATGAGCTCAAGATGGGAACTGAGGCTAACGACCCGCGGCTTTACTGATGTATCGGTCTGAATGCCTTTTTGAAAATCGCACAGAAGGTGATTGGCAATCGCCGCCGATCCGCCGTTGCCGCATACGTAGATAATGCCGTCGCGTTCTATGCAATCTTGCAGGATTTTAGCTGCTGCGGTTACAGCCGCCGGATCGACGGTCGACCACGATCTTATGATCTCGTCGCGATACGCTTCAAAATACTGTGTCGCAGTCTCGTACCGGACCGATGGGAACTTGCGTCTTGCGTCATCCACTGATTGGCGCTCCGACGATCTTATTGTGCCATATTAGTGTCCGACTCAAAATGATTTCCTTTGATTTCAAGCCCTTGCCAGCCGACGCGTGAGGATACGGATGTGAGCGACGAGCGCCCATGCAACGGCGCTGGCGATGGTCGCTTCAAAATCCTTTGCCAGTCTACGGCAGCGGCCGAGCC
>CAMAWF010000189.1 GCA_945861895.1 Rhizobium sp. Q54 | reverse complement strand
GTCATCCGGTAGTTAAAACCGATGGCGTCGTGGACGTAGTCTCGCCCTGGTCGGGCCTGAGCACTCAGATGTGCCGCTCTGTCCGCGAGTGCGTCGTCATTCGTCACAATCATCCCGCCGCCGCCCGCAGTGACGGTCTTGTTGCCGTTAAAACTGAAGATTGCCGCATGACCGAGCGACCCCACAGGCCGACCCTTGTATCCCGCGCCGATGGCTCCCGCCGCATCCTCAACAACCGACACGCCGGACGCCTCGCAGACATTGAGGATAGCGTCCATATTCGCGGGATGGCCAAGTGCATGCACGGGCACAACCGCTTTGAGTCGCTTTCCATGCTTCCCAAGCGCGGTCTCGAGTAGTACCGGATCCATCGTCCAGCTCTCAGCCGCTATGTCGATAAATAGCGGTTCGGCTCCGGCATGAACGACCGCGTTCGGCGTCGCAGCAAAGGTCCAATCGGGTACCGCGACAAGATCGCCTGCTCCAACGCCGAGCGCGCGCAATGCCAACTCGATCGCCGTCGTCCCATTAACCGTCGCGACCGCATGACGGCGAGTGGTGAGCGCAGCCATGCGCTTCTCCATCTCGACAACAAATTCTCCTGCTGAAGAGACCCAATTGTCGCGCACACAACGATCGAGGTAGCGCGACTCATTGCCACGAAGGTCAGGAACAGCGAGAGAAATGCGGCTTTCAGTCACGGCTTATAAAACTCGCACGGGCGAGCATTCCAAAAGGTGTGTGATAAGACTGACGGCTCTTTGACTGCTCCCCGCCAGTGCCTTCTGCAACTTTGACGCACTTTGTGGCGGCTGCTGAATTGCTTCGGCGATATGATGAGAATCCGACACAAGCGGAATGTATCCGTATCGACTTAAAGCGCAGAGATCGCCCTTCAGGCCCCCCGGTTGCATGCTGATCACGCAACGACCGCCGAGAAAGGCATCGGTCATCAATGATGAAAACATGCTCACAACTGTGCCCGCCTCGCGCAACGCCAAGGCGCCAACTCGTTGCACTTCTGCGTCTACTATCTCGGGCATTTCAGTTTCCGACGGGTGCATCACATAAATGAGACGCTGAATAAGATTAGGATTTTCCTTTGTTGCATCGACGAGCGCAGCCCAAACGGTATGCTCATCGAATCCGAGCGATTTTCCATACCATTTCGAAATTGGTTGACTTACGAACATGACCGTCTGACGTGGTGCACTAGGTAATTCAGGTGCGCTTTCCCATGCTGGCTGACCTACTTCGACGATGAGAGCCGGCGGGATGCCATCGCCGATGGCTTCCATTCGTGACACGGGGTCAATCACCGCGATTTTATCGGGCCAGGAACCGCCCATAAATCGAGGGCGGTAAGGTCCCCAAGTATCGACAACTTGCAGAGTCGCGCTGCCGCCCGCACGACCTCGCACAACAGAAGCCACTTCAAACGGACTTCCCGTCGCTGAGGAAATGACAACCGACGGGAGGCTTTCGAACATTTCAGATAGGAATTGGTCATCCGTGACGATCACGCTATTCGGTACGGCAATTTTCTGACGAGCCAGGTGATCATGAGCCGCAGAAGACAGAAATATTCGAACCGATTGCTCAAGCATGGCCCACACGGGAGCCATCCAGGCAGCCGCGCCCGCCTCCATGGCGAGAAATACCACGGGTCCCTTCCTGGACATGCGACCAAGCGTCTTCAATCCGCCGCGGCCGCGCTTCGCCCAGCCGAAGATAAGGCATCACGGTTATTGAGGACCTTGACAAAAACTTCGACGAAACGGTCCATGTCCGCCTCTTCAAGCGGCGGATAGATAAGCGACGTGAGCAATATCTCATGTGACTCAAGGCGCTCGACCATCGGGCAGATTCCGGGGGCATAGGACAGATTGGCATTACGAAGATTTTCCGAGAACGGAAATCCATCTCGTCCGATCGCGATCTTGTGTTGATACAGCGGCTGCAGATAGAGAGGTTTTAGGTAACCGGCACGAACGGGGAAGCCTTCGGCTTTGACAGCCGCTGCGAATAAATCGCGCGGTATACCGGTGATCCGTTCGTCGTACTTCATCACATAAAAATAATAGACATGACTGCAATCTTCGAAAACTCGCGGCGGTGTAATACCTGGAAGTTCGCGCAGCCCCCGTGTCAATCGTTCGCACAGTGCTATTCGCGCTCGATTCAACTCCGGTAACTTACGAAACTGCTCTATTGCGACTGCCGCTTCCATCTCCCCCATTCGGTAATTAACGCCGAGTGTGTTGACAATGTCAGTGAGACCCATTGGCTCGACAAGGTTTTCGCCGTGGTTACGGAACAACGCGGCCTTAAGAGCAATTTTGTCATCATTGGTGACAATGATGCCACCCTCACCGCACTGCATGGTCTTGTGGCGGTTGAAACTAAAAACGCCGGCGTGCCCGACAGTGCCGGCCTTGCGGCCACGGTAAATCGCATCTGGCGCTTGCGCGTTATCCTCCAACAAAAACAGACCGTGTTTTTCGCAAAGCGCGCGCAAGGGATCGAGCCTCGCAGGATGTCCAAAAATATTTACGGCAACGATGGCGCGTGTATACGGCGTGATCGCCGCGGCTGCCGCATCCGGATCGATGCAGAACGTGTCCGGTTCAATATCGACGAATACCGGCACGGCCCCACATAACAAAATTGTCGTCGCTGACGCCGACATCGTATACGGCGACACCAGCACTTCGTCGCCTGGGCCGATATCCATTGCCATCAGCGACGCGTGCAGACCGGATGTCGCCGAGTTGACGGCAACGGCATGTTTCACTTTGAAATGGTCGCAGAATGCCGCCTCAAGTGCGCGAACCCGCTGCCCGCCCCAGAACTGCTTGCCTTCCGCGCCGATGAAACCGGACAACTCGCCACCATCGAGTACGTCCATGACGGCCCGCTTTTCCTCGACTCCGATCGTGTTGTAGCTCGGAAATGGTTTATCGATAACCGGCGCTCCTCCCAGCAATGCGAGAGGTTCACGCTTCATGGCATTTTCTTTTCTGTTGGACGGCCATGCCTAAGACACCGATTGCCATGCGCAATTGTCCGAGGCTGAACGGCGAATAGCTTCGATCACAGTTAGGCCAGCCAGAGCAGTTTTGCCGTCGCAGCCGCCGAGGGGCGCGCCATCTGTAAAGTGTTTTTGCGCGGCTGAATAAAATTCGGTGAGGCCACCGACCAGTGAGATCTCGCTAGCAGCTTCGTCGAGAGCAAGTTGAGCGTAACCCGGATAATACCGACCCATTTGCGCCCGCCACACACGACGCTCAACGCCACCGGCTGCAAGCTCAAGGCGACCATCGCGAAAAAAGAAGTCGATGTCGAAACTATCATAGGCTGCATCACCAAGACCGATTGCCATCGCTTCAAGCCCATCACCAAAACGACAGCGAAAGCTAATAGCCGGATCATCGCCAGACGGCATAGGCTGCAGAGCTGCGACCGCCACGATGGGCCCGCACCAATCACATAACAAGTCGATCAAATGCGAGCCATAATTGGAAAGGCCGCTGCCGTAGCGAATGGCGATGGCGATAGGACGGCTGGCAAAAACCGTCCGCGCGCGGCGATGGCCCGGGTCCAACCGGCGCTGAAAGTTGACTCGAAGCGGCGTCCCCGCGGAGGCAGCTGCGGCGACGGTTTGCTGACCTTCAACAAGCGATTGTGCCAACGGCTTTTCCACGAATAAAAG
>CAMAWF010000188.1 GCA_945861895.1 Rhizobium sp. Q54 | reverse complement strand
GCGAAGTCGTCGAGCGAGCGCATTTCAGTCAGTGACCTTCGGCCCGGGCGAGGGCAAGATGTCCGCCTGGAGCCAAGGGAAGCGCCAAATGTCGGGCGATGCCAGCAAAAAAACGGGTCTTCCCGCCGCGGCTGCTCCGGGCTGGTATGACGCCGGTCTGCCGCATGTCTGGCTGCCTTATGCGCAGATGAAAACTGCCATGGCGCCGTTTGCGATCGCGCGCACGCAGGGCTGCCGCATCGTGCTGGCCGATGGGCGCGAACTCATCGACGGGATCGCATCGTGGTGGACCGCATGCCACGGTTATAACCATCCGCATATCAGGCAGGCCGTCGAGCGCCAGCTGGCGCAGATGTCGCACGCGATGTTCGGCGGCCTGGCGCATGAACAGGCGCTGACTCTGGCGCGGCGGCTGGCCGCATTGCTGCCGGGCGATCTCGACCGGGTGTTCTTTTCGGAATCGGGTTCGGTCGCGGTCGAGGTCGCGATGAAGATGGCTGTGCAATTCTGGATCAACGGCGGCGTGCGCGGGCGTACGAAATTTATCGCCTTCAAAGGCGGGTATCACGGCGACACCACGGGAGCGATGGCGCTGTGCGATCCGGAAGTTGGAATGCACAAGTTGTTTGCCGGGCTGCTGCCGCAGCATCACATCGTCGATTTGCCGCAGGACGGGGAAAGCGTTGCTGCCTTCGATAAATTCGTCGCGCGGCACGCGGATGAACTTGCCGGCATCGTCATCGAGCCGTTGGCGCAGGGCGCCGGGGGAATGCGCTTTCATGACGCCGATGTGCTGCGAAATATCAGGAAGGTTGCCGACAGGCACGATCTGTTGCTGATCTTCGACGAGATATTCACCGGTTTCTGCCGCACCGGCACGATGTTCGCTTGCGAGGCGGCGGGTGTGGTGCCGGATATCGTGACGCTCTCCAAGGCGCTCACCGCCGGCACATTGCCGCTTGCGGCCACGGTTGCGCGCCGGAAAATTTTCGATGCATTCTGGTCGGACGATCCGGCCAAAGCGCTGATGCACGGTCCCACCTATATGGCCAACGCGCTTGGCTGTGCCGCCGCCAACGCGTCGCTCGATTTGTTCGAGCGCGAGCCGCGTTTGCAACAGGTGAAGGCCATCTCGGCGCAGATGGCGCGCGAGCTGGCTCCCTGCCGCGAGTTTCGGCGCGTCAAGGATGTGAGGGTCCTGGGCGCGATCGGGGTGGTGGAACTCGATCGTATCGACGATATCGAGGAGCTGCGCGCGCGTTTCGTACGCGAAGGCGTCTTCATCCGGCCGTTCGGAAACGTGATCTATCTGACGCCGGCATTCACGATTGCTGCCGTGGACCTTACAAAACTGACCGGCGCCATCGTAAAAATCCTGCGCGAATAGTCAGAATCCAACCGCGGTGCCGTGCAAATCATATTCGTCGGCGCGCTCGATCTTGACGGTCGCGATTTCGCCGACGCGCAGCGGCCGCCGGCTCGCCACATAGACCGCGCCATCGATCTCCGGCGCATCGGCCTTCGAGCGGCCTTTGGCGACGGTTGAGCCTGCTTCGTCGATGATCACGTGCTGGCGCGTTTCGACTTTGCGTTTGAGCCGCCGCTGCGAAATCGTCTGCTGCCGCTGCATGAAACGGTGCCAGCGTTGTTCCTTCACGTCGTCTGCCACGGCGGCGGCAAGGTCGTTGGCCACCGCGCCGCGCACCGGCTCATATTTGAAGCAGCCGACGCGATCGAGCTGCGCCTCATCAAGCCAATCGAGCAGCATCTCGAAGTCCGCCTCGGTCTCGCCGGGGAAACCGACGATGAACGTCGAGCGCAGCGTGATGTCCGGACACATCTCGCGCCAGCGTCGAATTCGCTCAAGTGTCTTTTCCTGTGCGGCGGGCCGCTTCATGCGTTTGAGCACATCGGGGCTGGCGTGCTGGAACGGCACGTCGAGATAGGGCAGCACCTTGCCCTCGGCCATCAACGGGATGACGTCGTCGACATGCGGATAGGGATAGACGTAATGCAGCCGCACCCAGGCGCCGAGTGAGCCCAGTTCGCGCGCGAGATCGAAAAATTTTGCCCGCACCTCGCGGCCTTGCCACGCGCTTGCGGCATATTTGATATCGACGCCATAGGCCGAGGTGTCCTGCGAGATCACCAGCAATTCCTTCACGCCGGCGGCGACCAGCTTTTCCGCCTCGCGCAATACATCGCCGGCCGCACGCGAAACCAGATCGCCGCGCAGGCGCGGGATGATGCAGAAGCTGCAGCGGTTGTTGCAGCCTTCGGAGATTTTCAAATAGGCGTAATGTCTGGGCGTGAGCTTGATGCCTTCTGGCGGCAGCAGATCGAGGAACGGATCGTGCTGCGGCGGCGCCGCGCGATGTACCGCTTCGACCACGCTTTCGTATTGCTGCGGGCCGGTAATGGCGAACACGTCCGGATAGCGCTCAGCGATCGTTTCGGGCTCCGCGCCCATGCAGCCGGTGACAATCACCTTGCCGTTTTCCTTCAGCGCCTGGCCGATGGCGGTCAGCGACTCCGCCTTGGCGCTATCCAGAAATCCGCAGGTGTTGACGATGACCAGATCAGCGCCCGCGTGCCCGCGCGCAAGCTCATAGCCCTCCGCGCGCAGCCGCGTGATGATGCGCTCGGAATCCACCAGCGCCTTGGGGCAGCCGAGCGAGACGAAGCTCACCTTCGGCGCCGCGGTCACGGTGCTTGCCGTCTTGTCGGGATGCATGGATGAGGGGCTAGCCGCGATCACGGGCGATATCAAGGCTTTCCACGCGCGGGACAACTTCCACTGCCGGATTTGGCCTCCGAGCCGGTCGTTGCTATCGTGAGCCTGCACCCTTGCTTTCTTTGCTTACCGGGGCTGACTGCATGAAACTGGTCGCCGTGCTCGGCTGCTTCGTGTTGCTCGCCGGCACACTCGCGGCCGGTGCCGCCGACGACGTATCGCGCGGACTTTACTCACCGCGCACCGGCAGCCACGAACTGCCGTTTCCGCGCAGCGAGCGGGCGCAGGCGATATGGACATCGGGCGTGTGCTGGAGCGAATGCGGTGCGAATTGCGCTTGGGGCGTCGCCGGCTGCTTGCGGCGGGATACGCAGGGGCGTTGCCTGAGTTTGGGCGATACTTGCGACCGCCATTGCCTGCGACAGTGCCGCACGTCGGGCGGCCCGTTGCTCGGCATTCTCAATTAGGCGCCAATCCTCAGTCGATGTGGAACGGATAGCGCCGGGCTGCTTCGCGCTGCATTTCCCGGGCTTCGGCCATCACCTCAAGGAAAAGACTGACGATGGCCAGTGGCCGCGCGAGCCAGCCTTGCAGCAGCCGCACGAATTTGGCGCGTACCGGTGCGCGGCGGCCGAGGGCAACAGTGGTCATGAGCGAACTCCTGAATTTGCCGAGGCACCGTTCAAGTACCTCGCGATTCTCGCGTTATGATCGAACTTAGTTCGAAAATGTTGCAATGCAATGACAAATTGTGCATTGCAGCTAAGCGTATGAAGTTGGGCTGATAAAGCTGGCGGAAGGGGTGTCCGCTTGCGCACCGTTCGCACCTGACCGCATCCGACTGCTTGCATCCTTGTAAGGCCTACAGATTGGGCCTTTCCAAGCATTCCCACTTCGGGCGCGTTCATTGACACTCGCCGCAATCCGCACCATGTTTGTGGGATCGTTTGTGGATCGAGGGTCGTCATGGGATATGCGCGCGAGAAGCTCAAGGCTCTTGTAGTA
>CAMAWF010000187.1 GCA_945861895.1 Rhizobium sp. Q54 | reverse complement strand
GTCGTGCTCTGTGGGCTTCAACTGGGCGATAAAACGCTTCGTAATCTTGGGCACGGCAACAGCCTTATCATCGGCGACTTCAGAACGTCCCTTTTGGCCGGGGAAGCACTGGGGAAGCAGGAGAGGGTAAACTAGGGCAATTCCCCGAGTTTACCACCGTGCCCCCCACAATGGCGGAATACCGCGATTTATCAAGCTTCATCACGCTTGGGGCAACGCCGGTAATCATGGGAAAATATACAACCCTGTCATTCGTAATGATGGGGTCGGCGGTTCGATTCCGTCTCGGGGCACCATTTAAATCAACGTTTTAGAGATATCCGCCTTATTCTCGGAAAGGTCTAGGGACACAGGGGGGACACAAGTGGCGCGATCTCGCGTGCCGCCGGGGATTCTTCGCAAGGGGATTCCAGTCTGCCTCGCGTGCCCATACTCGACTGGCAGCCGGTGCAAGTGTCGAGACCGCGGCTCAGGCGCCGACGAGCAAGAGCCCCGATGCTCCAGCTACCTAAATCATTAACCGACGAGCGGTGCGATCCACCGTGGCGCGTAACGCAGGATCCGACTGCCGACCAGCGGCTTCTCGAGCCACTCGACCCGCGCGCAAAGCCGCGCATAGGTCTTTCGCTTCATGCCGAGCGGGCGCGGCGGGATGGCGTCGAGCACCGGACGCGAACCACCGAGCCGCTGCCTGAGCCTGTAGGCCTGCAGGTAGGCACGCGCCTTCTCGCTCCGGCGCTGGCTTTCATAAATCGGGTTGCCACAGCAGATCCGGCAGCAATAGCCACCAAAACCCTTGAACAGCCTTGCCACTCGTCGCTGGCAATAGGGGCAATGCAGCCAGGGCCGGACGCCGCCGTAGTGACATGGCGTCCAGGACACGCGAATACCCTGCGGCATCGATTGGTTACGCAGCTCGATCAGGACCCGATACCGGGCCAGACGCATTGTCACAATGCTGGGCCATCGCAACGTCGGTTGAGGGGTGATCCAGCCGCCCGCCAGAAGGCCGGCACGATGGAGCTCGCTCACATCAATCGCGTCGTTAGCGAGATTTTCGACCGTCAGCGTCACGCGACGGGGTCCAAAGTGCGCTCAAGGTAATCGTAGAGCGCGTCGGCGATCGCGTTCTGATCCTGACGCGTTTCGGTCTTGAGCAGTCCGTGTCGGACGAGCGCATCGATCTCCGTTTCGCGTAACTCCACAAACAGGCAGCGCATGCCCTCGCGGCGGCGCTCGCGGTGACGACGCATGCGTTCTGCGGCGGGGATCGGGCTCGCGGTTGTCATGGCCAACTTTTCTTTAGTTAACATGTTAATTAATAGCACGTCGCTAGCTTCACTTAAACCGGCATCCTCGACCGACGGCGACACCATCAAGGTCGACGGCATCATCTATCGCCTCTGGGGCATCGATGCGCCCGAGACGAAACAATTCTGCGAGGGCAACTACCCAGCCGGCCTAGTCGCTACCCAAACGCTGAAGAACATCATCGACAATCGGCCAGTCACCTGCGAACCCAAGACGACCGATCGCTACGGGCGCATCGTGGCGCTGTGCAGGGCAGACGGCGAGGATCTAGGTGCGGCAATGGTGCGGGCGGGCTCTGCCTGGGCCTTCAAACACTTAGATCCGTGGCTATGATTTGTTAGAGCAGACTTCAGACATCTGGTAGCGTGCCACTTAAGGATGATAGCGCAGAAGGAATCGCGATGCGCACATGGGGTAAGTGGGTTGTCAGCGCGGCCGCGATGGTTCTGGTATCTTGCGCATCTCCAACGGAGCGGCCCGAAGATCTGATGAACGTCACTACGAAGTCCAACATCTACTCAAATCCGCGCTCCGCACAGACTGATCAACAATTGAGTTGCGCCGTCAATATTGACACCGCATTGCGGTACATTCACCGGCAACCGACGTATGGCATCTGCCGAGCTCTGATTGCGAAGGCCTATGAGGCATGCGCAAGCATCTACGATAGCGTCGGCCGGCGATGGGTAACCGACCTTACAAACAATGAAGTAAGATTACGGGGAGCGGATCAATTTTGCGGCAATTGGTACGTGATCAGGAAGTGAGAACGCTCTGGATTGCATACGAACGTAATGTCCCCACTCAAAGGCAAAAAGTCCCGCCTCGGGCGTAGCAGTTCCATTGCTCGATCACTCTATTCACACGGGTGCGGGACTCCTCGACCTTGGCATTCGCCTCGTCGACCACACATTGCCGAAAAGCCCTCTCCTGTTGAACATACTGATCGACGGAGAAGCGGCACATTTCATCCGGCGTGCCAAAGCCAAGGCAGTAGGGCTTAGTAGGTTCAAAGCACCACTGTGCCAATGCCGGCTCCGCCCCGAGCGTAGCTCCCACTACGATCGTGCAAAAGGTTCGTCTTCCTAACATGCGCACCCTGGCGGGCTCTTGCACTTGGCCGACGCGCTGATGCAGGTGTTGCCGCACGGCTGGCCCTTTGTGCAGTGCTTGCAGCAGGCGTCCTTTTGCTGAGCTAGCTGTGTCAATCCCGATGCGACTGGATTGTCCCGGCCGGGCCAAGGTGTGTAGTCGGCAGCGGATGTCGGAGCACTAAGAAACAGCAGGACGACGGCGAGCGTACGCATAGCCTTCCCCCTCGTGGTCGTATTTTGTATGGATGCTACCACCAAACCGAGCCGGGGCATCAACTGAACGTTCGTATCCTCCTAATCCCAGTCTTGCTGGCGCTGCTCACGGTGCAGCCGGCGAGCGCTCAGGCGCCGCGATGCAATGCAGAGCTGGCCGAGTTTAACAAGCTTGAGGTTGACTGGACGGTGCAGCCATTGCCGCCTCTGGCGAAGGTAGGCTCACAAGAGAAGCTCATCATGGCTCGCTGTGGAAGCTGCAACCCGCCAGTTGCCGCCATGGTGAAGACCACTGATCTGACCGTTCCGGATGGCCACCTCGAGGTCTGCTTCTGCGGACCGCTGCTTTGCTTCTGCCGCTCGCAAGCGATCCTTCAGTTCGTTGATGCGTTCTTTGTTAAGCGGGTGCTCGATTTCCGATCGCAATGCATTGACATCGCGCGTCGAGGCGGCGACAGCGCTTACCGCCTGCCTTATCCGGCCGGCCTGGTCGCGGCGGCTGCGCTGAAAAATATTATCGGCGATAGGCCCGTCACCTGCGAGCCCAAAGCGATCGATCGATATGGCCGCACCGTTGCTCTGTGCCGGGCGGGCGGCGAGGATCTTGGTGAGGCAATGGTGAAGAGCGGCATGGCTTATGCCTTCGTCCGCTACAGTAAGGATTACGTGGCGACAGAGGACCAAGCACGGTCGGAGCGGATCGGCCTGCATATCTATCAGTGTGATCTGCCGTGGGAGTGGCGGGCGCGGAACAGGGGCGATCGATAGCAGCGCCGTTCGGCAGCTGTGGTCGAGCGAGGTCACAAAAACAACCCGCCGTATTAGGGCGGGCTGCTCTTGGGCCATCAGGCGGGCAGCCTGGGCTGCAATGGCCTGGCAATAGGTCAACGCCGCAGGACTGAGCAAGGTTGCGGGCGACGGTGCTGCATTGAAAATTCGACTCGGCGCGCTGCCCATCCCGCGCTAGGACTCGCTCCGAGACAGAGGGGATCTGGTCGCGCACCTGAGAGTGCGCGCCATGGTGAGACGCAAGGGCGAGATCCGGTTCTCAACGCGGGTGCGGGAGTATCCCTTTGCCGCGTTATTGCAGGTCGACCATCGCACGCGATGGCGGCAGCTGCAGAACCCTGGCCACGCTCGGTATCCTGCCGATGACGTTTTACCGGTGGTATGCCCGGCTGCAGGCGGACGGCCCCGAGGCGCTGGAAGACAAGCCGTCCCGGCCGAGGCGGGTGTGGAACAAGATCCCGGAGGAGGTCCGGGAACAGATC
>CAMAWF010000186.1 GCA_945861895.1 Rhizobium sp. Q54 | reverse complement strand
GAGGCAAGAGCTGATGTGTTCGACTACATTGAGCGCTTCTACAATCCCAAACGCCGACACTCTACGATCGGTTATATGAGCCCGATGGAGTTCGAACGGCAGGCGGGATTAGCTTAGGCGGGTGTCAATGAAACCGGGTGCAGGCCAATCCCTGACTTCAAGTCAAAGATCGGTTCGAGTTTTTTGGAATCCAAAATCTCATACATCTCTTGGACGTTTTTTTCGACATCGCGAAACTTGTCATTGCGATCAACTGGAAATTGTTCAATTTGTTTTTCCCTTAGAAACTGAATACGCAACGTGATATCCCCCAACCTGGGGCGAATTTAATCAGCGATTGTTTGTGCAACCGACTCCACACATTTCCGAACGAGCTGTTGATGCTCTACGAATAGTCCGTCCGCACTGGCGCGCATTGCAAAGCTCCAATGCGAATAAAGTGCTTTACACAGGTAGCTCTCTACCTGTGAAGGATTTTCCGCGTGCAAACTCAATCTCGCCATTTGGTAATTGGCTTCGGCGCATTGATGATCGAGTTTAAGCGCATCTTGATACCACTTTTCCGCATCAAGCAGCCGACCATCGACATAGGCCGACCTCCCCGCTCCGATAAATGCTTGCGCCGCCTCCGTTGGATGATCGTGCCGCGCGTATCTCGCAGCAACGATAAATGAGTCTTCAGCAGCCTTCAAATTCAGGACCTCGATGCTTTCCGAACCTCCAGGAGTCCCGGACAGCACCACGCCGCGAAGACGGTGGAAACGAAATTCGGACTTATATCCAGTGTGCTGGTCTTTCCCATCAATGGCGAATGTCAGCGCTTCCAGCGCTTCCGGAAACAATCGCCGCCTTACCATATCGCATGCGATTTCATATTGATTGAACGCCCAGGTCTGAACTGGCGTGCGCGCGATCTCAATGAGCGTGTCGATACCCCGACTCAAATGCGCTAGTGAGGTATTCAGTTCATCGACTTTGACAAACAAAAGTTGGAATCCGGTGACGATATTTGAGTTGAGAACATCCAATGTGCCGGAGATTTGTTCCAGATTCAGATTCACAATCTCAAAATTTTCGTCCATACCCTCCTTGATATTCTTGAGGCCCGCGTTCAAAGCTTCGGCATTTTTCTTATAGATATCGTCGATTAACCCAATTGCTTTGCGGATGTTCTTGGAAATTACGACATCCATGTTCTCCTTCGGTACTGCTGGGCAAGATATTCCTTGTAAGAATGATTCCCACGATATGAAAACTCGACCGACATGGCACTCTCCCCCCGAGCGCAAACTTCGCAGATGCTGTCGCGATGGCGGCACCATGTCAACGCATAGTTGTATTTGCATTCGATGGGAGACCAGCAAGCGTAGCCCGGATGGAGCGGAGCGCAATCCGGGATGAACCGATCCGGCTGCCAATCTTTGCCCGGGATTACGCTAACGCTTCATCCGGGCTACCGGACTTACGTCAGCCCAAGCGCGCACCAAATCCTTGACCTGCTCACGCGGGATTCCCTCTCCGAGATCGATCGAAGCCATCGCACGTTTGATACCGGCAACCTGCCATTCGTTGGCAGCGACATATTCGCTGATGGCCTCGGCCGCGAGGAGGGAGCGACTGCGGCCAGTGCTCTTCGCCAGCTTGTCGAGCCGCCTCTTGACGGCAGCGTCGACCCGGATGGTGAAAGTCGTGGAGGACATGCGCTCGGCCCGGATGTGGTGATTATGCACCTTCGAATATATTGCGACCGGCGCACAGAATCGACCCGCCCCTCAATCCGCCGTCGCCCCCGACGCGCGGATCACGCCCGCCCATTTTTTCGTCTCGACCTGCATGAACGCCGTGAACTCCGCGCCGAAGGCTTGGCCCGGCTCCGCGCCGAGCTGCCGGATGCGCGCCAGCACGTCGGGCGCTTTCAGGATTTTCGCGACCTCCGCGGTCAATGCGGCGACGACCGGGGCCGGCGTGCCGGCCGGCGCGACCATGCCGTACCAGGACGAGGCTTCGAATCCGGCAAGCCCCTGCTCGGCGATGGTCGGCACGTCCGGCAGCGACGAGGTGCGGCGCGCGCCGGAGCTGCCGAGCACGCGCACCTGGCCGGCGGGAATGTTCGAGGCGCTCCGCGAGGACCGGGCCGCTCAGCACGACCAGCAATGCCGCTGCGGCGGCGAATGAGCGGGGCATGTGCATTCGACAGGGCTCCGGAATCCAATATCCGGAGTGAGGCTAAAGCATTTTGCGAAGCCGCGCCTACTCCACCGGCAACCCGACGTAGTTCTCCGCGAGCGACGTCGCCGCCACCGCCGAGCTCGCCACGTAGTCGAGCTCGGCGAGCTGGCGCTTGCGATCGAACGGCGTCTCCTCGGGAAACAGGTGGAACAGCCGCGTCATCCACCATGAGAAGCGCTGCGCCTTCCACACCCGCCGCAGGCAGGTCTGCGAATACTGGTCGAGCAGGCCGGTCGCGCCGCTGCGATAGAACGCGGCGATCGCCTTCGACAGCACCCGCACGTCGGCGAACGCGAGGTTCATGCCCTTGGCGCCGGTCGGCGGCACGATGTGGGCGCTGTCGCCGGCGAGGAACAGCCGGCCGTGCTGCATCGGCTCGACCACGAACGAGCGCATCGGGGCGACGATCTTCTCCACCACCGGGCCGCGCGGCAGCACCCGCACGCCACTGAGCCGCAATTCGAGCTCGTCCCAGACCTGCTGGTCCGACCAGCGCTCGGGGTCCTCGTCCGGCGCGCATTGCAGGTAGTAGCGCACGAGCGAAGGCGAGCGCATGCTGTAGAGCGAGAAGCCGTTTCGGTGATACGAGTAGATCAGTTCGTCGGCGACCGGCTGAGCCTGCGCCAGGATGCCGAGCCAGCCGAACGGATATTCGCGCTCGTAGGTGGTGAGCACGCCGCTCGGGATGCTCGGCCGGCTGACGCCGTGAAAACCGTCGCAGCCGCCGATCACGTCGCATTCGATTTCGTCGGCGCGGCCGTCATGGCGGAAGCGGATCTTCGGCGCCGCGGTGCCGATATCGTGCAGCGTGGTGCCCTCAACCTCGAACAGGATTTTCGTGCCGTCTTCGAGCCGCCGCGCGATCAAATCCTTCACCACCTCCTGCTGGCCGTAGATCGTCACCCGCTTGCCGACCAGCTTGTGGAAGTCGATGTGATGCAGGCCGCCGCCGAAGTTGAGATGGATGCCGTCGTGCACCATGCTCTCGCGCTGCATGCGCGCACCGACGCCGGTCTCGACCAGCATATCGGCCGCCCATTGCTCGATCAGGCCGGCGCGGATGCGCGCCTCGCAATAGGCGCGGCTGCGGTTCTCGACGATGACGCTGTCGATGCCGGCGCGGTGCAGCAGATGCGACAGCATCAGCCCCGCCGGCCCCGCGCCCACGATCCCGACCTGCGTGCGCATCGCTCCTCCCCGATGCGCGATGATGCGCCGGTGCGGCGGTCTGTCAAAGGGATGGATTCCGGAATCGGTGGCCCATTTGCGGTGGCCTAAAAAACTCATGCCCCGAAAGCCGGGACATGAGCGAAGCGATCCGCGATGAAAGCGCGGGCGGCTAGTTGTCGAACTTCAGGTTCGCCGCCTTGATCACCTGGACGTAGCCTTCGATGTCCTTGTCGATCATGGCGCGGAACTGCGCGCCAGTCGACTTCTCGCCCGGCGTCACCGCCATGGCCTTGAGCTTCTGGTTGACGCCGGGGTCCGCGATCGCCTTGCGCAGCGCGTCTTCGAGCTTCGCCGTGACCGCGGCCGGCGTGTTGAGCGGCGCGAAGAAGCCGCTCCACAACGCAGTATCGACGCCCGGGAACCCCGCCTCCGCCATGCTCGGCACGTCGGGCAGCTCCTCGGAGCGCGCCGACCCGGTGACGGCGAGCGCCTTCACCTTGT
>CAMAWF010000185.1 GCA_945861895.1 Rhizobium sp. Q54 | reverse complement strand
GGTTGCAGGCTGCGAGGAATCAGGCTTCGTGGTATTGCTTGTCATGGCGTGGTCTCCAGTCCGGCGCTTCAACGCCGGATGATTCGAGGTTGAACACCCCGGAGACTACGCCACCCTTAATTCCTACCAACCTCGCGACGGCACCCCTGGTGGCTGCGGTGCTCGGCTGTGCGGCGCGGGGTCGGCCGGCTACGCCGGACGCCGTCGCATAGTCGCCGCGCTGGGGCGCGGCTCCTTGCTTTGGGGCTCCGACAAAGCGGGGGCGCACATCACAAGTGAGCGATAGCGAGCAACCGTCCTATCCACCCGCACCGCCCCGCGGCTCGACAACAGCGGGTACAATTCATCTCACCACGCCTCAACGCGTGGCGACAGTCTCTGGTAGTTCGCCGGCTACACCTCACCATAGGTCGCCCGGCGAGCCGCGGGTCCGCTCCACTCCCACTGCGAGCAGGTCCGCACGAATGGCAAATGCGAGCTGCGCAGGCAGCACGGGTTTTCACCGGAGGCTGACGCGACGTTATGGAGTCCGAGCCTATTTCTATTGCCACGACCGCCAGCGGTGCTGGCGTTGCGTTCTCACGCGAGGAGCGCGAACGCCATCTCTACATCGTCGGCAAGTCCGGCAGTGGCAAAAGCACGTTTCTCTTCAATTTGGCGATGGACGATATCAATAGGGGAGAGGGTGTTGCCGTGATCGACCCACACGGCGACCTGGCGCTCGACATTCTCGACGCCATCCCGCGCTCGCGCATCAATGACGTGTGCTATCTCGACGTGACCGACACGGAGCGACCCGTTGGCTTCAACCCTGCAACGCGCATTGCCCCCGATCGCAGGGCGCTTGCCGCCGCCGGCATCGTGTCGGCATTCAAGCACCTGTGGGCGGACAGTTGGGGGCCGCGCCTGGAGCACTTTCTTTTTCACGGCGTAGCCGCGTTGATTTCGCGCAGGCATGCGACACTGATTGACCTACCGCGGGTTTACACGGACGACCGTTTTCGTGAACAAGTCCTCCGCAGTGTCACCGACCCGGAGAGCATTCGCTTTTGGCGTGACGAGTATCCAACCTATACGAAGACATTCCGCTCCGAAGCCGTCGCCCCGATTTTGAATAAGGCCGGTCAATTCACGGCCGCGCCGCAGCTTCGCTTAATCCTGGGCCAGCTCGCGCCACGGCTCGACCTCGCGTTCACAATGAACAATCGCCGCATCCTGATTGCGAATCTCGCCAAGGGAGCGATAGGGGAGCAGGCATCCAATCTCCTCGGCTCGCTTCTTGTCTCGCACCTTCAACTCGTCGCAATGGAACGCGGCTCACGTCCGCCACACCAACGCATCCCGTTCTTTGTACACGTTGACGAATTTCAAACCTTCAGCTCGGATGCCTTCGCCTCGCTCCTGTCGGAGGCCCGAAAATTCGCAACACATTTTGCTCTTGCGAACCAATATACCGACCAGCTACCGCGCGCTGTTCGCTCGGCCGTCATTGGTAATGCGGGCTCGCTCGTCGTATTTCGCGTCGGGAGTGGAGACGCCGAATTGTTGGCCCCTGAGTTTCGTCCAATGGACGACGGGACACTCGCGGATCAAGAACCATTTACGGCGTGGCTTCGCCGCGGCATGGGTCGTGACCGGATATCTGTGATGCCCAAGCTCTACAAACCACTAGGGACTGGTGAAGCGATACGAACGCAAAGTCGCCAGCGATTTGGTCGGTCAAGCCGGGTCGTTGACAAAAGGCAACAACGCTTGTGAAAAAGGGGACAGCCCTTTCATGGCTCTGTTGAGCCATTTCCCATACGCCGCACATTATCTAATTTCCGACATTCACCGCCGCCGCTGCATCGAGACTGCAACTCGCATGGTACAATTTTTTCATTATGCGGTTGCGCGCCTTGCCTTGGCAGAAAGTTAGTCTGCTTGCGCGCTGGGCATGGCGTCACCGAATTTTTGTCGCGTTACTTTTCGTCATCACCGTGTACTCGTTTGAGTTTGCGGCGTTGGAAATTCCCGAAGCGCATGCGGCGTACACGGTCGCCAATTCCGCACGATTTAATGATGATGATCAAGCCAACCTCACTCGTACCAGCGTTGCTTCGGTTACAAATAATAAGATCAGCACCGTATCTTTTTGGATCAAGAGAGCCGGTGCTTTTAACTCAATTCAAACAGTGATCGGCGGCGACCGATCCCTGGGTAATGCTGATCTCCAACAGATAGGGTTTAAAAGTACGGGCAGTGGGTCCGATGCTATTGAATACAGAGACGATGCGGTAGGAAACTTTAAAGTCCTGACCAATGCGCTCTATCGTGATCCCGCTCTCTGGATGCATGTCGTTGTCGCCGTGGACACAACACAAGCGACGGCCGCGAACCGCGTCCATATCTACGTCAATGGCGTAGAACAGTCCTACGCGACGGCAACATACCCATCCCAGAATCTCGCTGTCGGCTGGAATTTCAACAGCAGTGTCTGCGCCATCGGTGCTCGTGTAGATATTCCATCGACGTTTAAGCTCGATGCCTATCTTTCCGACGTTTACATGATAGACGGCCAAGCGCTCGATCCGACTTCTTTCGGCGAGACAGACGCAAACGGATACTGGCGTCCCAAGGCATACACCGGCACATACGGCACCAACGGATTTCATTTAGATTTCTCGAACAGTGCATCGCTCGGCACCGACGTATCCGGAACGGGCAACAACTGGACGGTCAACAATATGGACGCGACCGATCAGGTCATCGACTCGCCGACGAATGGTTTTGCGACGTTCAATCCCATAAGCCCCGTGTCGCTGAATTCGTTCACGCCGTATGCAGCTCCCACCCAGGGCAATTTAAGACTGCCGACACCAGCAAGTCCGGGAAGAAACGGTACTTGGTCTACCATCGGAATTTCTTCCGGCAAATGGTACTGGGAGCAGACATACACTACCAACAGCTTTTCTGGAGGGTTCCCAGGTGGCGGTATCCGGTATGAAAATTACGCGAATGGTTTCGACTATACCTATGTCAATTCGTGGATGTTCGATACCGAAGCGCGTATCTATAACAACAACGCGCAGGTAATCGACCTCGGTCCGCAATTGGTAAATGGGGATGTGATCGGTTTCGCATTGGACGCATCAAGCGGGAAGCTTTGGATTGCTCAAAACGGTACTTGGTACACCAACGGTGGAGTGGGTGACCCGGCCGCAGGAACCAATGCCGCAATAACTGGCCTTGATACAACGAAGACGTGGTATCCCGCCGCCTCTTGCATCTACGCGAACTCCTGCACCACCGACCTCAACTTCGGACAAGGCGGGCAGAGCGGACTCACGTACGACAGCGCATCCGGCGGCTACTTCAAATACACGCCACCATCCGGATTCAAAGCACTTTCGTCCGCAAATCTCCCCGAGCCGACAATCGCGGTGCCGAAGAATTATTTTGACGCGAAGACGTACACCGGGACTGGTGCAGCGCAATCGATCACGGGACTGAATTTCCAACCCGATCTCGTCTGGACAAAAAGCAGAGGGGTAGCCCGGAATCATGGCTGGTACGACAGCGTGCGAGGTGCATACAAAGCACTGACGAGCAGCGCGACGGACGCGGAAGTTGATACGCAAACTGTAGGAGGTGGTAGCGCTTCGAACTATGGGCTTACTTCTTTCAACGCCGACGGCTTTTCTCTCGGTGTCGACGCGTGGTTGCTGTACTCAAACCAGAATACTTACAACCAAATCTCATGGAACTGGAAAGAATCCCCGACCAGCGGCTTCGATATCGTGACGTACACCGGCGACGGCGCGAACCGCACGATTGCACATTCGCTCAGTTCAGCCCCCGAATTCTTTCTTGTGAAAGATCGCACAAACGGGGCGTTCGATTGGGCCGTCTACCACACGGGACTTGGCG
>CAMAWF010000184.1 GCA_945861895.1 Rhizobium sp. Q54 | reverse complement strand
AGAAGCCGCTTAACAAGCGGCCAACCCTCATGAATATATTGAACATGGGCGACTGCGAGGATGACAGCATCAGCGGGCACAAGCGCATCAATGCCCAGAAGTTCAATGCCGTATTCGTGCCGGGTTTCGTCCGCGATCGCGAGTGGATCATGTACCTGTACGGCGAGCCCCGAAGATCGAAGTTCCTGCACGATATCAACGACTTTCGAGTTGCGAGTGTCCGGCACATTTTCCTTGAATGTCAAACCAAGGATCGTAACGGTTGCCGGCGTCCGGTTGCGTCGCATCAGCATGCGTATGCATTCACGCGCTATTTTCTGGCCCATACTGTCGTTGATACGGCGCCCTGCCAAAATAACTTCCGGACTGTATCCGGCTTTTTCTGCACGATGGGTAAGATAATAGGGATCAACCCCGATACAGTGACCGCCGACGAGGCCGGGATAAAAGTTTTGAAAATTCCATTTGGTTTCTGCAGCCGCCAGCACATCGCCTGTGTCTATTCCAAGTTGATGGAAAATTGCCGACAGTTCATTCATGAACGCAATGTTGAGGTCACGCTGAGTATTTTCAATGACCTTCGCCGCTTCGGCGACCTTGATTGAGGGCGCGCGATGAACTCCCGCTTTCACTACTGACCCATAAACGTCTGCAACAATGTCGAGGGTGCGTTCGTCCTGTGCCGATACAACCTTGGTAATAGTCTCGAAGCGATGAACTTTATCGCCCGGATTAATTCGCTCTGGTGAATAGCCAAGCGCGAAATCTCGTCCAACCTTCAACCCCGAAGCATTCTCAAGGACAGGAGCACAGTCTTCTTCTACGGCGCCTGGATAGACGGTGGATTCATATACGACTATATCGCCGTTTTTCAGAACCGAGCCCACTGTCCTAGACGCGGCTAGCATTGCGCTAAGGTTTGGCCGGCGCGCCTCATCGATCGGCGTCGGTACCGCAATAATAAAGAAATCTGCACCGCGAAGAGCAGCAGCATCGTTCGTATAGGTCAGCGTTGGCCAGACAAGATCGGATACTTCGACCTCTCGAGTGCGATCATGACCAGTGCGAAGCTCTTTTACTCGACGTGCATCAATGTCGAAGCCGATAACCGGCACACCGGAGCGCGCAAATGCGACAGCAACAGGCAGCCCCACATAGCCAAGCCCGATGATGGCAATCTTACGTACATGGCTTGTCATGAATTACTTTGCGGACCGCGTCAGTTCTCGGCCTATCGGGCCTGCTTGACTGAACTCAAAAGATAAATAGACGCGCTCGTACACGTCAACTGCTTGGCTAAGACTAAAATGCGTAAGGATACGCTTTCGCGCTTGCTCGCCGCGAGATCGTCGTTCGGCCGGTGCAATGGCCGCTTCAGCCGCGATGGCCTCGGCCAAGGCTGCCGGATCGTGCGTTGCTACTATGCGGCCCGTCTCGCCGATGATCAGTCGGGCATCACCGACGTCCGTTGCAATAGGCACGAGCCCGGAACTCATTCCCTCTGCAATCGCGTTCGAAAACCCTTCGCCGAAAGCGGAAGTCGAAACTACTATATCTGCACACGCATAGAATCGCCCGATGTCATGGCGCAGACCGAGCGCGCGCACGTTAGGCGGCAGCCGCAATTCTTTGGTCCCGGCGCCGACCAGAAGACCAAAAACATTCGGGACTGCCTCCATCGCCGCAAGGAAGGTCGCATGATCCTTCATAGGATCAACGCGTGCGGCGTGGATTACAAGCACGGCATCGGCAGGAATTCCATTCTCCGCGCGGATTGCGGATCTCATGGCCGCATTTGGTTGAAACTTTTCAACATCGATGCCATTGGCAATCAACTCAACGCGCCAGGGATGGTAACCACGCGCAATATGGAACGCCACACCGGCTTGCGAATTGGCGATGACCATGTCTGGCCAAGCGGACATCGCCGTGGTCAACCGAATGATCCATCCATAGCGAGCTTCGTCCATGTTCGAGGCGCGCAAATTCCAGATCAGGCGGCGATCAGCACGCCCGTGCGCCAACCGATCGGCAAGAGAGGCCATAAGATTGCCGTGATACATCCAACCTTGGATAAATTTCGGCTGTACGCGTTGTACCAGCCGAACGAGCTTGAACAAACCGGCCAGCCCCCCATAAGCCGATTTCATGCCAAGAGTGGTCACGGCCACGCCACGCTGTTCGAGCTCGTCGGCATAAGCACCTCGATCGCCGATGCTGACAACATGCTGCGGCAATTTGCGAGCATGTAGTGCACCGGCGATCTGCATCAGCGTGGTTTCAGCGCCACCGGTCGCCAGCCCGGAGATGACATGCAGCACCGCCGTCATGTCACTGGCCCGACGATGAGAGCGAGTTGGGTAAACAGCGCGGTGTCATCGTGGCGTTCGCGCCACCATGGATGGATAGTACCGGCATAACTATCGCCCACTATGCGCGATGCGATTAATCGAGCCGGAATCCCACGGCTTGCAAAAAGCTTCGCGACATCAGGAGCGCGTAACATATTAATTGCCTTGCCACGGCGGGCGATATAGTCGGCCGAGGGCTGTTCATAGAGTCCATCAAACGAATTGCCTGTGGGATAATGGTTGCCGAAATCTACGAGGTGCAGGAAACGCGTTTGTGCGGTCTGTATGGTGGCGAGCTTGTCGATCGTGGCATCGAGTGGAAACACATGTTCCAGGCAGGATTGAGAAAGGACGATATCGATCGGGCCTTCGATTGGAGCGCGCTCGAATCCGGCGCGGTGAATTGACATACGGTCATCCAGGGCACTCCGAAACGCCTCGAAATCCATGCGTGGACCATATAGCGAAACAAGGTCAGCATGGAATACGCGCAAATAACGATCGGCTACTGGCTTGCTCGAAAACAATACCGGATCCCATTCGGGCTCCGCGCTTTCAAAGGATTTAGCGCCGCAGAATATTGCCAGCGGTCCGAAACCCGCGAGCGGCCCGCAGCCAATCTCAACCACCCGACGATCGGTAAAGTCGAGCGGCTCCCAAGGCATGTACTGGCGTACGATGGCTTCTTGCCGTAGCAGCAACTCTGCAAAGCGGATACCGCGGGAATGCTTGCTGGATGACAGGAGTTCGTCGGCCGTCCATGCCGGCCCATTCCGCAAAATGGGCAGCCGGCGCCGAACAAGACGCCAGGTCTCGAGGGGGGTCAGTGAGGCTAGATAAGAGAGACGCCGCATATGATTCCAAACGATTGGTGAGTGACTGTGCAGCCCGGATAATTCAAGCCGCAAGCATCGACGCAAATTTGGCGCAGGCGAGCTCCATCCGATATAAGTCAGGGAGCAGCGAAGGCCGCAAATTCGTCTCTGCGCGCGGCGTGACGCCAAGCATCGCCGCCACGAAAGCCGGCCCCGAGGGTGCGAGCGTTACAGCCCGGCGCGGCGCCTGCGCGGCAACTTCGTCGATACCGCCTGCTTCGGGCGTTGCAATGACCGGCGTTCCGCACGCGAGCGCTTCAAGCGCCACATTTGGCAAACCCTCCCAACGTGACGGCAGCAGCAGGGCATCGGCCCCAGCGAGCCATGGCGCCGGGACCGGTTCGAAGCCGGCAAGCACTACCCGCTTTTTGAGACCGAGCCGTTCAATTTGGCTCTCAAGCATCGTTTGAAGCTCCCCATCGCCGAAGATGGTCAACTGAGAATCCGGTGGCAAGTATGTAAAATCCTCAAGAAGACGGTCATAGCCCTTCTGCTCGGTCAGGCGGCCCACTGAAACAAAACGACGCCCCTGCCCCGGCGCCCGCCGGACCGGCACCGCGGCGGCGCGTAGCGCGGCTTCATCGACCGGATTTGGAAGCACGACGATTCGATCCGCCGAGACTCCATATTCTTGCGTCAACTCACCACCGATATAACTCGCAGGGCACAATATTCGATGCGCCCG
>CAMAWF010000183.1 GCA_945861895.1 Rhizobium sp. Q54 | reverse complement strand
AACAGGACGATGACGAACGGCCACCACCGGAAAACGGCGCGGAATAAAGCCTATAAACACCGCGCGCGGAGCGCCGGGCAACCGGCAACTGCGTGACGACGATGCCTGTGTACTTCTAAACAAACACGTACACAGGGTTACGGGGTTGTTACGGCCCCGGCGTTCCGCGCGCCCTCGTTTATGAGGGCGGAGGAAAGCGATCTTGGAATAAAGGCGTGCCCGGCGCCTTCACAAAAAATACGGGCGATGAATCGCGTCTGCTCTTCACCCTCCCCTGGAGGGGGAGGGTCGAACGCTTGAACGACAGTGAAAGCGTTCGGGGTGGGTTGCCGCCGCCGACAGCAACTTCACCCCACCCCGCTCGCTTCGCAATCGCTGCGCTCGCGACCCTCCCCCTCCAGGGGAGGGTGAAGAAGAAGGCGGCTGTTCAAGAACTGAATTGGTAGCGACGCCGTCCTTTGGACGGCTATGCGCGGGGACGACAGGCAATCGCCCATCGGACGGGAGAGCGCTGGTAATGCGGCATGACAGCGCGTTGTAAGGTCCCCTTGCGTCCCCTATAACCCCTCCCAACTAAGGGCCAGCGGGCACTAACAGCCAGGCCGCGGGAGAAATTTTCGATGCCATGGAGCAATCAAGGCGGCGGTAGCGGCGGCGGCGGCGGCGGCGGCGGACCGTGGGGCGGCGGGGGCAAGGGTCCCTGGGGCTCGGGACCGCAGTCATCTGGTCCGAAACCGCCGGATCTGGAGGAAATCCTCCGCCGCGGCCAGGACAAGCTGCGCGGCGTGCTGCCGGGCGGCAATCTCGGCAGCAAGGGCTTTGCGCTGGTCGCGCTCGCCGCTTTAGCGCTGTGGGGGTTCTCCGGCTTCTTCAAGGTAGAGCCGGACGAACTCGGCGTTGTCCTGCGCTTCGGCAAGGACGTGCGCGAAGTGCAGCCGGGCCTGAATTATCACCTGCCTTATCCGATCGAGACGGTGCTGACGCCGAAGGCATTGCGCGTCAACAAGATCGATATCGGCATGCGCGTGGTCGAGGACTCGCGCCGCGGCTCGACAGTGCGTGACGTGCCGGAAGAGAGCCTGATGCTCACCGGCGACGAAAACATCGTCGATGTCGATTTCTCAGTGCTGTGGAAGATCAAGCCGACCGGCGTCGGCCAGTATCTCTTCAACATCCAGAACCCCGAAGGCACCGTGAAAGCGGTTGCCGAAGGCGCGATGCGCGAAGTCGTCGGCCGTTCCGACATTCAGCCGATTCTGACCGGCGCGCGCCAGACGATCGAGAACGCCGTGCAGGAACTGATGCAGAAGACGCTGGACCATTACGGTGCCGGCATCCTCGTGCAGCAGGTGCAGTTGCAGAAGGTCGATCCGCCGACGCAGGTGATCGACGCCTTCCGCGACGTGCAGGCGGCCCGCGCCGATCTCGAGCGCGCGGTCAACGAGTCGCAGACTTACGCCAACAAGGTCGTGCCGGAAGCGCGCGGCCGGGTGGCGCAGATCACGCAAGGCGCGGAAGCCTACAAGTCTCAAACCGTTGCGGAAGCCACCGGTCAGACCTCGCGCTTTCTCAAGATCTACGACCAGTACAAGAAGGCGCCCGAAGTCACGCGCGAACGCATGTATCTCGAAACCATGGAGCGCGTGCTCAGTGGCGCCGACAAGATCATCATGGACAGCGGCCGCGAAGGCGGCGGCGGCGTGGTGCCTTACCTTCCGCTCGGTGAACTCAATCGCCCGGCCCAGCCGCGGACCCAGACGGGAGCCAAGCCATGAGGCTTAATTTCATCGGCGGCGTTGCCGTCATCCTCGTCCTGGCCGCGCTTGTGATCGGCTATTCGTCCCTGTTCGCGGTTTATCAGACCCAGCAGGTTCTGGTGGTTCGCCTCGGCCAGCCGGTCCGCGTGGTCAATGAGCCGGGCCTCAACGTCAAGGTGCCGTTCATCGATCAGGTGATCGCCATCGACAAGCGCATTCTCGATCTGGAAGCGCCGGCGCAGGAAGTCATCGCCTCCGACCAGAAGCGGTTGGTGGTCGATGCCTTTGCCCGCTACAGGATCAAGGACGCGCTGCGCTTCTATCAGACGCTCGGCTCGATCCAGGGCGCCAATTCGCAGCTCACCATCCTGCTCAACTCGGCGCTGCGCCGGGTGCTGGGTGAAGCGACCTTCTCCCATGTGGTGCGCGATCAGCGCGCCGAACTGATGGAGCGCATTCTCGGACTGGTCGACAAGGAGGCCGCCGGCTACGGCATTTCGGTTGTCGACGTGCGTATCCGCCGCGCCGATCTGCCGGAGCAGAACAGCCAGGCGGTCTATCAGCGCATGCAGACCGAGCGTCAGCGCGAGGCGGCTGAATTCCGCGCGCAGGGCGCCCAGCGTGCGCAGGAAATCCGCTCGCGCGCCGACCGTGAGGTGACCGTGCTGGTCGCCGAAGCGACCTCGAAGTCGGAGCAGATCCGCGGCGAGGGCGACGCCACGCGAAACCAGATTTTCGCCGATGCGTTCAATCAGGACCCGGACTTCTTTGCCTTCTACCGCTCGATGCAGGCTTACGAGGCGAGCTTGAAGGCCGGCGATACCCGCCTGCTGCTCAAACCCGATACCAACTTCTTCCGCTACTTCAACGATCCGTCCGGCAAGCAGGCCGCGCCGGCGGCCAAGTAACAAGGTGGCGCGGCCAGCATGATCGATTTTCTGGCCGCGCTTGGACTGGTCTTCGTCATCGAAGGTTTGTGCTTTGCCGCGTTTCCGACCCACGCCAAGAAGGCGATGCAAAGCGTGGTGGAGACGCCGGAGACGACCTTGCGCGCCGTCGGCATCGGTTCGGCGCTGATCGGGCTGATCCTGGTGTGGATGGTGCGCGGTTAGCGCGTGTTTATGAGCGGTTTTCGGGCCGTTTTGGCGGCAAGGACGTCGCTTTTGTCGCCGAATCGGCTTCACATGGTGCGGCAGTATGCGGCGCGACCGTTCCCATTGTATTGATGGGCACGGCCAGAAACGCCCTTGAATCGCCGTGAAGTCGGCGGCACTCTCGGCTTTGAACAGTTTTTCTCAGGAGAACCGACGCCAATGGGCGCACTTTTTTCCGCAAAGTTTTTTCGCGCCGGCCGCGCCGGTCTGACAATTCTGACCGCCGCGGCTATCGCCTGGCCAACGCTCACCGTACCGGCGCAAGCCCGCGGGCCCGACGGCATTTCCGACGTCGCCGAGCAGGTGATCGACGCCGTCGTCAACATTTCGACCAAGCAGACCGTCGATCTGAATGCCGGCGCCATGCCGCAACTGCCGCCGGGATCGCCGTTCGAGGAATTCTTCGAGGAGTTCTTCAAGAACCGGCGCGGACCGGGCGGCACGCCGGGGACTCCAGGAGCGCCGAACGGCAATTCGCCGACGCCACGCCGCGCCAGTTCGCTCGGCTCCGGCTTCATCATCGATGCGTCCGGCCTGGTGGTCACCAATAACCACGTCATTGCCGACTCCGATGAAATCAACGTCATTCTCAATGACGGCACCACGCTGAAGGCCGAGCTGATCGGCACCGACAAGAAGAGCGATCTGGCGCTGCTCAAGGTGAAGTCCGACAAGCCGCTCAAGGCGGTCAAGTTCGGCGACAGCGATAAATTGCGTCTTGGTGAATGGGTGATCGCCATCGGCAATCCGTTCAGCCTGGGCGGCACGGTCACGGCCGGCATCGTTTCGGCGCGCAACCGCGACATCAATTCCGGGCCCTACGACAACTACATCCAGACCGACGCCTCGATCAATCGCGGCAATTCGGGCGGGCCGCTGTTCAATCTCAACGGCGAAGTGATCGGCGTCAACACGGCGATCATCTCGCCCTCGGGCGGCTCGATCGGTATCGGCTTCGCGGTGCCGTCGAAGACCGCGCTGGCAGTGATCGACCAGTTGCGCGAATTCAAGGAAGTGCGGCGCGGC
>CAMAWF010000182.1 GCA_945861895.1 Rhizobium sp. Q54 | reverse complement strand
CTGGTATCGGCAGTATCACGGCATTTGACCATCCGTCACCTGATTGACCGTCTTAGATAAAATTCATGCGCCGTAGCCTTACCAACATGATCCGAATTGTCGCCGATCCAGCCATCGAACGGCGCGCCCTGCTGATCATTCTCGGCGTGGCTGCGGTGTTACGGCTCGCGATGACCCCGATCATTGCTGCGCGTGTCGGCTATCTTCCCGACATTCTTTCCTACCGGACAGCTGCAGCCGACCTCCTCGCTGGGCATATGATACAAAATGACTTGGCGATGCCAGGTTATCCAATCATGGTTCTGCTGGCAGGCGGTGGCGGGTTAGGGCAATTGCTCGCGGATATTGCGTTTTCAGTGTTAAGCGTATGGTGCATTGCTCGTATTACGCGGGAGATCACGGGAGATGCGCTCTCTGGTCTGCTCGCAGCGCTGTTGTGGGCCGTCTATCCATTCTCGATTTTCTATGCCGTCACGGGTCTCAGCGAGACATTTTTTGTCGCACTATTTTTGCTCGGTTTCCTTGCTTATCAACGGGGAAGCTTTACGTTTGGCAGTGTCGCGATGGTCGCTGCAATACTGACCCGGCCTGCTGTCGAATTGCTAGCCCCAGTCCTTATTTTGACCTTCGCACTTGTTGTTCATCGCTTGAGCTTAAATCGGGCGCTGAAGCATCTGGCAATTTTTGCGGCGATCTATGTTGTGCTCATATCGCCGTGGTGGTGGCACAATTATGAAAAGTACGGCCGGTTTGTGCGTTTGAATCTCGGATCAGGAATTGTACTTTACTCGGGCAACTATGCAGGGAATCTGGACGGTGGGGGCGTCAATTTTAGTATCGATGTACCTGGGTACTACGACATTCAGGATCCCGTCGAGCGCGATCGGACATTACGCGACGCGGCGGTGCGCTTCATCATCGATAATCCGGGCCGCTTCTTCGAGCTTGCCGGGCTCAAGTTCTTGCGCCTATGGCGTTTCTGGCCCTACGCAGCTGAATATACAAGCATGTTCCTGTTCATAGTTTCCGCGGCCAGCTTCTTGCCAGTTCTGTTGCTTTCGATGGTCGGCGCGGTCTGGGGCGTGGGCAGATATGGTCGAAAACTCATCCCGATTGCTCTTTTTGTTGGGTATACGACAGCGGTGCATATGGTCACCATCGGATCCTTACGTTACCGCTTTCCAATGGAGCCGTTTCTTGTCATTCTTGCTTCTGCGCCCTCGGCATGGATTGTCCGATATCTTCTGCAATCCGGCGAGCCTGCAGCCGTAACGAAAGTCCACTGATGAGCTCTCTGGCGATAGTTCTTGCAATAAGCACGGTGCTTGGAATGGCCGCCGGCCAGATCCTGTTCAAGCAAGCTTCAGGACGCGGTAATTTTGCTGAGATTTTTCTCTCTCCAATTTTTTGGACAGCAATTGTTCTCTATGGAGTTGTCACGCTGCTCTGGGTCTTGCTGCTGCGCGAACTTGATTTGTCTCGTGCCTATCCGATCATGGCGGCAACCTATGTGCTGGTTCCAATCTCATCCATGATCCTCCTTGGCGAGAAGCTCGGGTGGTCCTACGGCCTGGGCGTTGCACTCATAATCGGTGGTATAGTTTTAACCGTGCGGGCGTGACGCTGGAAGGGTTTCCATTGCGACTGCAGCTTTTTCACGCGCTATCGTTCTGAATTCGTAATCCGAATAATCAGCTAATGGCTAATCGAGAGTTAGATTTTCGCGTGATTTTCGCCGCGTTGCGGCGACGTGCCGAAAAGATTTTCGGCCGAGAGCGCAATTATTTTCCCGGCAGGCCATCTGGTCTTTCACTCAGTCCGAGCGCTCGTCATTTCGTGGACTATGATGTGGCGCCGCTGGCGTTGCGTTTTTCGACAGCGAGCGAGGATGTGTCTCGCTGGCAGACAATTACGCGTGCCAAACTCGCCGAGTTGGCAGGTTACCGCCGCGAACCTAAGTCACCTGAAATTGTGCATGAATGTATTTTTCCATTGCCGGGAGAACTTTCACGGCGGGTCATTTATCTAGGCGCGCGAACGGGCGTCGATATCCCCGTCCATTTGGTCGGGCCGCCAGGGCCCCAACAGCGGCGCCCGGTGATGATCTGTCTGCAAGGTACAAATTCAGGAGCACATCTTTCGTGGGGTGAAGCGCGTTTTCCTGCAGATTTTGCATTAGTGAAGCAGGGCTACGATTTAGCCATCCAGGCGGCGAAACGCGGATATCTGGCTATTGCCATCGAGCAGAATTGTTTCGGTGAACGTGACGAACGGCAGATCAGCCCACGTTCGGCGGCGCCCTGCGTTGACGCGACAATGCATGCCATCCTGCTCGGGCGCTCACTGATTGGCGAGCGTTGTTCGGACGTGTCAGCGGTGATTGACTGGCTAGAGGCGGAACACGAATCGCTCGGCATCGATATGAAAAATATTCACGCCATGGGGCATTCATCCGGAGGGTCAGTTGCGCTGTTCACCGCCGCTTTGGACACGCGTATCAGCGCCGTTTTGGCATGCGGTTGCATTGGTTATATCCGCGATACGATCGCTCGGCGGCGCGACGAACAAGGGCAGAACGTCATACCCGGCATATTGAATTGGCTCGAGATGGCGGACATTGCCGGACTTGTCGCACCGCGCGCCCTCGTAACGGTGGCCGGTGAGACGGACCACATTTGGCCGGCCGCGGGATGCGCGGCCGTGATAGCCGAGGCGAAATCGATCTATGCAAAGCACGATGCCGCCGATCGGCTGCTGTGTGTGCGGGAGCCCGGTGGCCACAAATTCCGCTCCGATGCGAGCTGGCAGGCGTTCTACTCCGTGGTTTCCGGACCACAGGGTTGAATTGATGGGCAAGCAGCCTATCCATTTCTTTTTGTTGCCCCATCAGGACGACGAATTTGGAGTCTTTTATTTAATTGAGAACGTCATAGAGCGCGGCCATCGTGCCGTTTGTTTTTTCCTTACCGATGGAGGGTTTGGTGGTGCCGACCCGGCCTTGCGCGACATAGAGAGCCGACACGTGCTTGGCGCTCTCGGGGTAGAGGCCTCGGATATCTGCTTTCTTGGCAGCAAGCGTAGTGTGCCCGATGGTCAACTTGTATCCTATTTGCCGGACGTATTTTCGCATCTGAAAGGAGCCGCTGAGGCATTCGCATCGCCCGATTTTGTTTATGTACCGGCTTGGGAAGGTGGGCATCAGGATCACGATGCTACGCACGCCCTTGGAATAGTCGCCGCCTACCACTGGGGTGCGCGTTTGCGCCAGTTTCCGCTCTATACCGCGGACGGTCACGGGGTATGGCCTTATCGCGTACTGGTGCCGGTCGCACGAAACGGACCATTTGAATCGATGCAGATTCCAGTTGCCCGGCGCGCTTGGTATTTGCGTCTATGCTTATCCTATCGCACTCAAGCGAAGGCTTTTGCCGCTCTACTGCCGTTCATTACCGCGCACTATGTTCTGCGCGGGGCGCAATATCTGCAGGAGGTCGATCCAGTCCGATTGCGGGAGCGGCCGCATGAGGGTCCGTTATTCTACGAACGCTATCGCGGGACACCGTTCGATACCTTCAAGGCGGGGTTAGATCGCTTCCTCGATGTACATCAGGCAGTTTCTGGAACGCGAAAAAGTTGATGTCTGCCGGCAACATTGCCAGTGCAGGTGCGATTATCAGGGCGCAGAAATAATATAGATACGCCGCGAATGGACTTATGTTTCGATCATGCTGGATTCGATCTAGCAACCCCTTCGTGGTAATGGAATTGAGCGAATCGGAACATATGAGACAAAATCCGTGCCGCTCGAACAGCTCCTTGATGTTCGTGCCGGAGAAATAGCTTAAATGCGGCGAGGGCAGACTTTGCTGCCAGAGCCGCCGATAGGGCCCGCGAATCCCCAGCCGTGCCGCCATGCGGCCAAGGCGAAAAATAACGCCGTCGCTGAC
>CAMAWF010000181.1 GCA_945861895.1 Rhizobium sp. Q54 | reverse complement strand
CGAGATGGTCCGCATCGACGAAGTCCTGCACGCTTGGTGGCAGAAGCTGCGTCTGATCGATCTTCCAGGGGCGAAAATGCTTGCTCATAAGACCGGAACAAATCAGACTCGCGCCAAGTTGAACAGCGACTACTCGGACAGGCTCCTAGCGTCTTGACATGCACTGGTCGGTACAGGCCGACACGCATCATGTGGGCAATGCCGCGCGCATCATTGCGGTCGCTTTTGTTGACCTGCGCCGAAAGCGCCGCCTTCATGTGCCGAGTCTCGACACAGATCACCGGCAAGCCCGCTTCGGCCAATTCGCTATAAAGCCATTGTGATAGTGGTCCTGCCTCAAGACCAATCCGCTCGATGGTGAAGGCTTCATCCGCAAGAACTGCGAGAATAGCATCCGGCTCGGTTGATGCCTTGACCTCGCGTACTATTTGGCCTGCACGATCTACGATGCACACGCTGGTCTCTTTTAACGACACATCCAACCCGGCATAATGTTCCATCGCACTTCTCCTCTGATGCTTGAGGCCGCTGATTCGGACCTCGGTGCCATCAGTCTGAAGCGCAGCCACCCAAACGGCCCGCCTACCGCAGCGGGAGCCCCAATACCCCATCTCGGTTAGCTGGCGTGCGACCCATTGAGCCGTCGGATTTGTTGTGACGTTGATCCAGACCAGGTCTCTGCGGTCCAGCCGAACGATAACGAAGGCATAGAGCAGGTCAAAGCCAATGGTCGGGACAATGAACAGATCCATGGCGGCAATGTCCGGCGCATGGTTACGCAGAAAGGTTTTCCACCCATGGCTCGGCGGCCCTCGTCGCTTGACCATGTATTTAGCAACGCTCGACTGGGCGACCCCAAACCCGAGCTTAAGCAGTTCGCCGTGGATGCGTGGTGCACCCCAAAGCGGGTTCTCATGCTCATCCGCCGGATTAGTACGCGGAGGTCCGCCTCGATCCGCGGCCGCCCTCCCCGCGGACGCGACCTCCAACGCCAGTAGCAACGAAAGCCGGCACGATGCCACTGCACGAGGGTCTCAGGACGGACGATCGTGAGGACCTGCAGGATCGACGGAAACCATCGATACAACTGGATAAAGAACCAGCGATCGTTATTCGTCAGCCGAACCCGACCATGAACCTTACGCCTCAAAACGATCAGCTGATGTCGGAGCGCCGAATTCTCTGCCTCAAGCCGACTCTTCGGCAACCGGGAGACGCTGCTGGGCGATCCGAACTTCACCAGCAAGTTTCTCGGGCTCGATTAATTTCGGTTCCCATGAGAATCGGATTCATCAGCCGGATAGCACAGTCGTTGTTGAGCCACGGAAGAATTCTGATGCGCGGAATCCCGGCACCGGCGCTTTACAGTCGCGTCCAATCCACGGCAACATTCGCTCTGGAAGCCACTTCGGAATTCTCATGAATCTCGGCAACCCCTTGCATAGCGCCAATCGCTTCAAACTAGGATTATTCGGTTTGAATGTGGATAACGCCTGCGCCATCACTACGATCGACGGCGTCTTTCACCCCACATGGGACAACGTCAAGCGGCTGACGAGTATGGCCGACAACGCAGGTTTCGAAGCCCTCGTTCCGGTTGCGCGTTGGCGCGGCTTTGGCGGCGTCACCAATTTTAACGGCGCTTGTTTTGAGACATTCACCTGGGCGGCCGGCGTCGGCGGCGCCACCGATCACGCAGCGGTGTTCGCGACCTCCCATGTGCCGACTCTTCATCCGATCGTGGCCGCCAAACAGGCGACGACGATCGATCACATCACCGGCGGCCGTTTTGCCCTGAACGTGGTCTGCGGCTGGTTCGCGCCCGAGCTGGAAATGTTCGGCGCCACGATCATGGAACACGACGAGCGCTATGCGTACGCGACCGAATGGTTGGATATCTTGAAGCTGCTTTGGACGGCCGAGGACGAGTTCGACTATGACGGCCGCTATTTCCACATCAAACGGGGATTTCATCAGCCGAAGCCGATTCAGCAGCCATTTCCTGTCATCATGAATGCCGGCGGTTCGGGTATCGGGCGCCATTTCGCGACCAAGCATTGCGACATGATCTTCATTCACATCAAGGGCATGGACATCGAGGCGGCGCGCCGGGATATCGATGAGGTGCGCACGATGGCGCGGAAGGAATACGGCCGGGAAATTCAGGTCTGGGCGAATTGCTATTGCGTGATCGGCGACACCGACGACGAGGCGTTGAAATTTCGCGACTGGTATGTGAGGGACAAAGGCGACTGGCAGGCGGTTGACAATCTTGTCCGCGTGATGGGCCTTCAGTCGGGCGTGCTCCCGAAGGAGCAGCTCGAAGGCGCGAAATATCACTTCATTGCGGGCTGGGGCGGCTATCCTCTGGTGGGCTCGCCTTTGCGCATCGCCGAAGAGATCGGAAAACTGGCAAGCGTCGGCCTCGACGGAGCATTGTTGTCGTGGCCGCGCTACGAGGAAGGTTTGACGCGCTTCATCGGCGAGGTCTTGCCGCTCGTCGAGCAGACCGGGTTGCGCAAACCGTTCCCGGCCCAGCAGAAGCAACGAAGCGCCTGACGCAAGAGGGGATGAGGCCATGACGATGATGGTTGCAGCGCGACTTCATGAGTTTGGCGAACCGATGCGGCTGGATCGCATTCCGATCCCGGAGCCCCGGCCGACGGACGTGCTGGTGGAAGTGAAGGCCTGTGGCATCGTGCCCAATCTGGCGCGCGTTGTTGCCAATTTCTTCGCGACCCAGACCCCGGATCGCAAAGGCATGCCGCCGCTGCCGGCGATCTTCGGACTCGATCCGACCGGCGTGATCGCAAAGGTCGGCGAGCAGGTGCATTCGATCCGGCCGGGCGACCGCGTCTATGTCAATCCGGCGCGCAAATGCGGCTCCTGCCGGATGTGCCGCAGCGGCGAGCCGCTCGATTGCCCGAACTTCACGTTCCAGGGCTATTTCGGCCGCAGCCAGGAGATCATGAAGGCCTATCCGTATGGCGGCCTCTGCCAATACATCACCGCGCCCGCGGATGCCCTGGTCAAGCTGCCGAACAATGTGAGCTTCGAGGCCGCCGCGCGCTTTGGCTATTTGGGCACCGCCTACGCGGCCATGAAGAAACTCGGCGTGGGACCCGGGCAGACCTTCCTGGTGAACGGCATCAGCGGGATGCTCGGCTTGAATGCGGCGATGATCGCGCTCGCGATGGGCGCGACGAGAATTCTCGGCACCGGCCGCAATGTCGCGCTGCTGAACCGGGTCAAGGCGCTGGCGCCGCAGCGGATCGAGGTGTTCGCGGCAGATGACGCAAAGAAAGCGGTAGCGGACGGCGTCGACCCATTGGTGGCATGGGCCAAGTCCATGACCGACGGCTATGGCGTCGACAGCGTGCTCGACTGCCTGCCGCCGGGAGCCTCGGCGGCCACCATGATGCGCGCGCTGTACACACTGCGCCGCGGCGGGCGGGCCGCCAGCGTCGGGGTGGTGATGGAAACGCTGCCGATCAATGGCTATTGGCTGATGACCAACCGGATCGGGCTGCAAGGCTCGGTCTGGTTCACCACCGGCGAAGGCGAGGAGATGGCGGCGATGGCGGCGGCGGGAACGCTGGACGTATCGTGCTTGGAGCACCGCATCTTTCCGCTGACGGAGGTCAACGAGGCGCTCGCCGGCATGGACAACCGCAACGGTGGGTTCACCAACTTCATTGTCGATCCGACCCGTGCCGGTTAGCTGGGCTATATGCCGAGCCAGGTGTGACGCACGTCGTCGGCCTGGCGGAGTTCGTCGCTCGTCCCGGTCCACCGGACCCGGCCTTTGCCGAGCACCACGATCCGGTCGGCGACCTCGGTGGCCAGCGCAAAGTTTTGCTCCACGAGTAGCATCGTCATTTCGGACCGCTTGAGGTTGTGGATGATATCGGCGATCTGACGGATGATTAACGGTGCAAGCCCTTCGCTCG
>CAMAWF010000180.1 GCA_945861895.1 Rhizobium sp. Q54 | reverse complement strand
GCCGAGGCGGATCTGCATCAAGCCGTAATTGCCCTTGCTGATGGCGCGCGGATTGCCGCGGCTTTCGCGGCGGATCACCCGGCGCAGCAAGTCCTCGGGCAGATTGTTGGCGGCGGCGTGACGGGCAATCAGGCTGTTGAGATTGCCATTGGCGTCGAGCACGCCGTCGTTGCGGGTCTGTGCGGCAGCGCCAACAATCAGGGCGCCCTGGGTGAGAGCGACAATGCTCAATAGCCTGGCAAAGCGGTGAATCATGTCGACTCCGAATTTTTGGGGGTGGCCGCTTGTGACGACCAAGCAAGGCGACTTTGTGGCGCGGTTATGCCGGCCTTGATTCAGATCAAGGTCGGTGGTGCCCGGATGCTTAATTTCGTCCCGATTTGCAGACGGGGGACTTTTCACAATGCCAACAGAAACCATCATCGTCGTCGCAGGGATCACGCTGGCCTTTCTGGTCTTCGCAATAACCTTGGCCTGGGCTGATGCATATACAAACAAGAAGCCGGCTTCGGGTTCCAATGGCTGATCCGGCGGCCCCAAAAAAATAGTCCGGCTCCTTCGGAGAGCCGGACTACCCAAGTAAATCTTATTGACGTGCGCCGCTGTCAGCGACCGGTCTAGATGCCGGCGTACGGATACTTCTTGGCGGCTTCGCGCATCGACTTCTGCGCGTCGTCGTAAGCATTGACAATCAGCATCAAGAAGGCGCCGAGGCGGGCAAGACCCGGGACCGGCCAGATGTGCGGAACGTTGGTCGCGCGCAGCGGAAGTGTGGACATGGTTGTGATCTCCTGAATGAAAATGTGGACTACCAGCGCGACGAATTGCTGAGGAAACGGCGCTCGATTTCGCGCTCGGCTTCGTCGGTGAATTTGCCGCCGCTCTGGGTGACGTACAGCGCGATCTCGCGCTCGGCCTGACGCAGGCGCGCCGCCATCATCGAATCCATCAGACGGCGGAAGAAGCCGCGCGTTGGGGCAACTTTGGCTTTGGCCGGCGAGTAGGTCTTGGTGAAGGCCAGTTCAGTGGCTGATGCGGTGTAGGACATTGTAATCTCCATGCGATGACCCTCGAATTCGTGCGCCATGAGGGTTATTCGTCTTGTTGCACTGCGATATAGAGGAACTGGCCGATTCCGGTAGTTGCAGTGCAGCATGTTATCCATGCGGTTTACGCATGTCTTTTGTTACATGGACGCCATGAAAAAGTGCACTTAATTGCAAAATCGACTACTTATCGCGCCTATTTTAAAGTTCATCGACTAAAGTCGATTGATTCGAGAATTTATTAACGATTCTCCACCGATTCGCGGATGTAAATTCTGTGAATTTTGCATGACTGGCGGCGCGCCACCCGCAATACGGTGCAAACGTCGGATTCTAAGACGGCGCGGGATGTCGATTGCAAAGGGGCCGGCACGCTCCTATATAACAGGTGTTCCGATTTCGCTTGGACCTTACGGTTACGCCCTCGCGGGCCTTCCACAAGACACGCCGAATCCGAATTGAGACCCGAGCGAATGGTTCGTAAGGGAAACAAAACGCATTGTGCGTTTCAATTGGAGGCCCATCATGGCCACAGGTACCGTCAAGTTTTTTAATTCGCAGAAGGGCTTCGGCTTCATCGTTCAGGACGGCGGCGGACCCGACGTGTTCGTGCACATCTCGGCCGTCGAGCGCGCCGGCATGAGCAACCTCAACGAAGGCCAGAAGCTCTCGTTCGACATCGAAGCCGATCGCAAGAACGGCAAGTCGGCTGCTGCCAACCTGCAGTCGATCTAACGTACTGCTCGAAGTTGCCGCCGGCGCGCAAGCGCCGGCGTTTTCTTTTCGCAATCGTTTCGTCACCTCGCGTTCGACAGGACTACGCTTATGGCCAAGAAACCGGGCACCAATCCCAAAGGCGAATTCGCGTTTTTCGACGTCGTCTATGAAGACGGCTCGCAGCGCTCCAACCGGCGCGTGCCGGCCGAGCTGCTCGGCGGGCTGGACAAGGACGAACCGGCGCGCGGCTACATCATCGAGCAGGACCGCGAGATCGCCGAGAAATCCGGCCGCGCCCCGCTGCAGATCAAGAGCCTGCAGCGCGTCGGCGCCAAGCCGGAAAAAGCGATGAAGGTGAAGTAGCGCCTTTCCCGGCGCCGCTTCCCTACTCCGCCAGCCGCTCGGCAAACAGCACCATCGTCTTGCGATAGATCTCGGACCTGTTCCACTCGCGCATCACCTGGAAATTCGCCGTGCCTTCGCGGAACGGCGCGCCGGCCTGCCAGCCATTGACCTTCAGCAAATTCGCCGTCGAAGCCAGAACATCCGGCACGCTGTGGCGCAGATCGACATGGCCGTTGCCGTCGAAATCGACGCCGTACTTTATATAAGACGACGGCAGGAACTGCGTCTGGCCGATCTCGCCGGCGAAGGCCCCGACCAGATCGCGCAACGGCAGATCGCCGCGCTGCACGATCTGCAACGCCGCGATCAGCTCACCCTGAAACAATTCGGTGCGCCGGCAATCATGCGCGAGCGTCGCCAAAGTGCGCACCACCGGCAGCTTGCCCATGTCGCCGCCGCCATTGTCGGTTTCCAAAGTCCAGATCGCCATCACCAGCTCTTTCGGCACGCCGGAGCGCTGTTCGATGCGCGCCAGCAATTGCGCGTGCCGCACCATCAGCGACTTGGCGCGCTTGATGCGGGCGGGGATGACGCGGGTGCGCGCGTAGTCCTCGAAACTTTTGCGGAAGGTGTAGCGCTGGCGCCTGTCGAAATCGAGCACGGCGGGGTCCGGCGCAACGCCGGCGAACGCCTGGTCGATGACGCCGCGCGACACGCCCTGGCCTTGAGCCTCGCGCGCCATCGCGCCGATGAAGGTGGAAAAATCGCCGCCGCATTTGGCGGCGTGAGCCGGCAGCGCGGAAGCCAATGAGAGCAGGAGAACGGCGAGCGAGCGACGGATCATGGCGGGCCCCTATGTAACGGCGGATCGTTATGGCACGGCGGACGATGCCGCGAAAGGCAGAATGCCGCTCACTTATCCGCACGCTCCCGCTGCGCGTTTAAGCAATTTGGTTGGAGACAAGCCACGGTCTGGGGATTCGAAGAGCCAGAGTCTTCGCTTCACAATTCTCTTGAGATGGGCGTTGCCCAAAAGATACAAACCTTGTCAAAAGATATTGCCGTTCGTTTGCAAGTGTTCGCAACGACCCATGCGAACTCAGTCGTGCAGTATTCTACGTCTCGGTATTTTGTAAAGCGCGAGACGGGCTCGTCAGAATGTTTTTCGCTTACCGATCCTGCGCACATTGATGAAGTGTGGAAGTCGGGCGTTGCGCCTTGGATACATCCTCTCTTGCGAGAGCCTGGCCGCAGTTTGGTACTGTTTGAGGGGCGGTTCGATTTTGACATATTCAATGTAGTTAAGGGGTTTATCCCTGGTGGCTTAGAGCTTGAGGGATATTATCTCGGAAATTTGGACAGCGTTAATGCAAGTGGAGGCGATTCGCGCCTTTTCCAATATCTTCAAAATAATGTCGCCGCCATTAAGCAGCGGGAAGGCAAAGGTGATTTGCACGTAATATTGGATTGGGACAGCAGCGGAAAAACAGCAGGCTTTCAAGGTCTTTCAAACTCGGCGACTTACAAAGTGTCGGCTTGGAAGGAGGAGGACCTAAACCCAGACCTTTCGAAAGATTTTCGTGGAATTGAGCGAGCATTATCAACTCATTTGGTCGAAGAAGTCGCAGCCAAAAACGGCGTCACGCTAATAATGGTGTACCCCGTTCACGTCACAACCCGAAAATCCTTTGGATTGATGATGCGGAAGTTGTCGGTGACCGAATCGCGGACTCGCGGCCAATTCCGGGGAACTCTTTCACGCAGGAACCCAAGCGTCGCATCGGCGAATTGGGCGCAAGTCGCGTAGGATTTATTGTGCGTGACATGCTTGTGCATCACGCCCCATAGCCGCTCTATCGGGTTGAGATGCGGGCAATAG
>CAMAWF010000179.1 GCA_945861895.1 Rhizobium sp. Q54 | reverse complement strand
ACAGATGGTTGGCTCGGCGCAGGGTACTCTGTCGGAAGTAATCCTCTGCCTGCCGGGCGAAACTTTCCACACCCACCTGAAATCGCTAACCGAACTGATCCGGCTCGGCCTCAACCAGATTAACACCTACCAGCTCATGCTGCTGCATGGCTCGGAGATGAAGCTCGACGACCAGACCCACAACAAGCACGGCTTCGTCAAGCGCTACCGCATCCTGCCGCGTAGCTTCACCGAGCTGCCGCAGATAGGTCGCACTGTCGAGATCGAGGAAATCGTCGTCTCCACGAACACGCTATCTTTCGAGGAATATCTGAAGGCGCGGCAAATCCACCTGATCGTTGCCTCTTGCTACAACGGCGACAGCTTCCGCGGCTTCTTTAAGTTCGTCATGGAGCGAGGAATCGATTGCGTCGAGTTCCTCTACGCTATTCTCGATGCATGCCAGAAGCAGCCTGGAATCACCGAGCTGTTTGCCGACTTCATCGCCGAAACCCAGGACGAACTGTTTAACAGCTACGAGGAAGCCGAGGATTTTTACCGTCAGGAAGAGAACTTCAAAAAGCTGATGGCCGGCAAGGTCGGTTCGAACCTGCTCGCAAATTACACCTGCCGCGCATATCTCGAGCAGTCGCCCGCACTGGTGGAAGCCATCGGCAAAGCTTTACAAGCGATTGCCAAAGACGAAGACGCCGACGCGGTGGAAGACATCTGCCGCTACTACGCGCTGGCCTTCGACCACATGTTCGATCCGCGCCGAACCGAGATCGTCAAGCACGGCAGATTTCGCCACGACATTAAGCGCTGGCTCGGTTCCAAGGGCGACATTTCGGATTTCCGCCTGCCCGGCGAAGGTGCCAAGATCAAGTTCTTCAGCGATCCGGAGCGCACCACATTCGTCGAAAGCTACTTCGATCGCTACGGCCGCTCGCACCAGGCGGTTGGCAAGATTTTGACGCGTCTATGGATGCGCGACCTGCTGCGATCATCGCAACTGGTCGAAAACGCAGAGGCCACCGAGGTTCCGATTGCCGCGACGTACCTCGCAGCCGAATGCCCGACGCCGGTCCTCCAGTAGTTCGATGCACGTGCAGCGTCGGTGTCCGACCTACCGCGGTCATGAATCCCATTTCGGCGCAAAGGGCGGATTAATCACGCGCATCTGACTGGTATTAAGCGCGGTCAACGCCGCCATATCGTCCGCGTTCAACGCAAAATCGAAAACCTCGAAATTCTCCTTCATGTGCTCCGGATTACCGGTGCGCGGAATGACCGCGAAGCCCTGCTCGATCAGATAGCGCAGCATAATCTGCGCCGGAGACTTGCCATGCCGCTCGGCGACGGCTTTCAAAACGGCATGGTCCAGCGCATTTCCGCGCGCGAGCGGAGCATGCGAGATCACCGCCAAGCCATGCTTGCGGCAGGCCGCAATCACCTTGTGCTGCTCGATGAAGGCGTGCATTTCGATCTGGTTGGTCACCAACGGCTCGGTCGCTAGGGCGACAGCTTCATCGAGCAAAGCCGTCGTGAAGTTGGCAACGCCGATGTGCCGCGCTTGGCCGCGGCGCTTGGCATCGCACAGCGATTTGATCGTCTGCGGCATCGGCACCTTCTGGGACGGCCAGTGGATCAGCAGGAGATCGACAATCGGCAGGCCGAGATTTTTGAGGCTATTCTCGACGCAGCGCTCGAAGACTCCCGGGGCAAGCTCGGCCTGCGGCACCTTCGTGGTCACGAATACGTTCTCGCGGGGGATGCCCGACGCACGCATCCCCTCTCCCACCTCGCGCTCGTTCAGATAACCCGCGGCAGTATCGATGTGCCGGTAGCCAAGCCGCAACGCGTCATGCACCGATCGGATGCAAACGTCGTCGCGCAGCCAGATGGTGCCAAAACCGACGCTCGGGATTATCGCGCCGTGGGCCTCGATTACTCGCATCCGGTCTCCAGAGCGCCTACCCTGCACGATCACACCGTCGATGAGCCGCGACCAAGGCTCTTCTAAACCACCTCTGCTAAGCCGCGGCGCCGCGAAAACCCGGTACCGCATCGTGCAGCACGGCATAGATCGCCGCGCGTTCCTCGTCTGCCAGCCCCTTCTCCAGCATCACAAGCCACCCGCGCATACGATCGAGCGGCGGACTTGAAGGCCGCGCGGCGACGACGCCGTTGATGCTGACGCCATAGAGCTATTTCATTTCATAGCGTCCCACACGTTTCATTGCACCGAGTTTGCTCCGGTAGAGACGAAGAGGAAACACTGCACGGTGATCTGCGTCCAGCTTCTGATCGTATGGTCCACCGCTGTGGTTGTGGCATTGGTTGCCGTGATTTCATTGATCGGATTCTATGCAGAAGACGACGTGGCGCGGGCTTCATTGATTTCCTTGAGAATAGCACTATGACTTGTGGCGCATGCTGGAGAGTATTGGCTTTCCTAACTAGGGCAACCGCCTTACGACAAGGGAAATCCATCTAACGGAGCTGAGACGGCGCGGGCTCGACGATGTCGGCATCAGAGCCCTCGTTGATGAAGCGACAGGCGATCAAGACACAAGGCCCCGCGATGCGGAAACAGATCGGAATCTTGCTGTGCTGCGGAGTGATTCTTGCCGGATGCTCTAATGCACTCGGTATCTTGGGCGACATCGGTCTTATGGGAAAGGCTGATCCACGCCCTCCCGATCCGACGCCGCAAGAACTACCCAATGTCAAAAGCATCATAGAAAACAGCACCGACACACTTTTCGACGCTACCGCGAACGCGAAGAACGTCTTCATCAGTAAGGCAGTACGGCGTTTCGATAGCCCGCAAATCTCCGAATACGGGGCGTGCGTGCGAGCATCCATGTCCAACAGGGCCGGCAAGGATACGGGCCTCGTGACCTACGTCGTGACCGTCTCGGAGAATCGCATAAGTGGTCGGCGTCGAGCCGTTCCTGCGGATGAATGCGACCGGGAAACTTACGAGGCCCTGCGTCGGTCAAACTAGGCCATTCTACATTTCACAACTGGCCAAATGATCGCCCGCGAGCTTAGGACACTGCTGGATTCTTGTTAAGACAGAACAGCTTAGGCGCCGTCCAGCTTGCACTGGGGTGCGCCGACCTGCTTCTCCGAAAAGCCCATCGCCTAGTCCTCACACTCAGCACGGGGTGGGATTGGAGAGCTGTGCACCCGCAATCTCGACGCCCCCCATGAGTCTGGCCAGAAGGGCCTGTCGGTTGAGCTTGGGCGCCCTGGACTCAAAGAACGCTTCCGGAAAGTCGTTCTCGTCCACCACCACAGTTCCGGGTTGCCGCGCTGAGCTATTACACAGTGGAACGGCCGTCGCGACAGCGGCTACGCAACCGCATGGGCGTCATCGCCGCGCACGCAAGCTAAGCCGCCACGCCGCCGAAATCCGGCACGGCGTCGCGCAGCACCGCGTAGATCGCCGCGCGCTCTTCTCGCGCCAATCCTTGCTCCAGTGTCACAAGCCAGGCTCTCATAACGTCGATCCTCGGGCTAACCGGTCTCGCAGCTACGAGGCCGCTGATGCCGATCGCGGAATTTTCTTCTTCTCGCGCGAACAGGATTTCGTTGAGTCGTTCGCCCGGCCGCATCCCCGTATATACGATCTGGATGTCGCGGCCGGGCTCAAGCCCCTTCAGACGGATCATCAGTTCGGCGAGATCGGAAATCTTCACCGGCTGGCCCATGTTCAGAACATAAATCGAGACATCCGTCCGCTCGGGCCCCAACGCATGGCTCGCCGCTGACACTACGAGATCGCATGCTTCCCGAATCGTCATGAAATACCGAACCATTTCGGGATGCGTCACTGTCACCGGCCCGCCCGCCTCGATCTGGGCCTTGAATTTCGGCACCACCGAGCCGTCCGATGCCAGCACATTGCCGAACCGCACGGAGATGAAACGCGTCCCGGGCCGCTCGCCGCCGCGCCGCGCAAATTCGGCATCGAGCGCCTGACAGTACATCTCGGCAAATCGCTTGGTTGCGCCCAGAACCGACACCGGCTCGATCGCCTTGTCGGTCGAGATCATGACCATGGCCGCGG
>CAMAWF010000178.1 GCA_945861895.1 Rhizobium sp. Q54 | reverse complement strand
CGCCCGCGCCGGAAAATCCAACACCGGTCGAGGCCATGGCGCATCGGCTGAAGACGCCAAACGGCAGGAAGCTCTATGCGCTGCGCAAACAGACTCCGGAACCGGTGTTCGGCATCATCAAATCGGTACTCGGATTCCGCCAGTTCCTGCTGCGCGGTCTCGCCAATGTGCGCGGCGAGTGGAGCCTCGTGACCATGGCATGGAACATCAAGCGGATGTTCGCCCTCAGCCTCGCCTGAGAAAGCCGTGCGGGTCCTGCTGCGAAAAAAAAGCGGCCGAAGGGGCGCTATAGGCGGTTGCAACGCGGTCGAGGCGCGCGGTCAGGTGCCCGCCGCGGTTCTCCCGACGGCAAAATCGCTCACGGTCTTCAGTCTCAAACCTCAGTCCGACAGGCTGCTAGTCCGATTCTTGCGGCGTGCGGAAGCTGAGATCGCGCCAGATTGCCGCGGCGGCAGCCGCCCCGCCTCGCCGCTCGCAAAAGCCTGTCACCTCCAGCACCCGTACTGTCCGATCGAGTGCCAATGTCAGGACGTCACCGATACGTACGGTGTGGCCCGGCGCGGTTACGCGCTGGCCATTGAGCCGAACATGCCCTGCTTCAACAAGGGAAGCGGCATCGGTGCGCGTGCGCACCGTTCGCGCATGCCACAACCATTTGTCGATGCGCTGGCGGCCTTCAGGCATGGCGCATGAATGCCGGCATTTCAGGCGCTACGATTCTTTGCCTTCGAGCGCCTGCTTGAGCGCGGCCAGTTTGGCGAAAGGCGAATTCGGGTCCGGCGCTTTGTCGCGCGATCCGGATCCTGCGCCATGCGGCTTGGCGTAGTACTGCTCGCGCTCGGCGCGCTCGACCTGATCGCCGCGATCGCGGCGCGGACGTCCGCCGAAATCGCCGCGGCCGCCGGGCGGACCGGAACGGCCACCGGGCTGACCTGGCTTGTTGAAGTTTGGCTTGTTGAACGCCGGCTTGGATGCCGGATGCGGCGCAGGCTGGCCGGGCCGTTCCGAACCCTTCGATTCAAAACTCTTGGCCTGGCGTTCCGTCCGCTGCTGGCGCTCGTTGCGGTCCGGACGCCGGTGACGCGGCGGTCCATCCTTGCGCTCTTCGCCGGGAGCGCCTTCGGCGGGTGGACTCGTTGTCGTTGCGCCTTCGGCCGGCGTTGCCGCCTGCTGCGCGCGCGGCGCGCGGCGCGGACGATTGTTCGGCCGGCGTTCGCCGCCGGCATGGCCGCCGGGACGCCAGACTTCGACCGTCTCGGCTTCCTTGGCGGACTCTTCCGCCTTCGTTGCGTCGGCGGGCGCGACAGCGACGGCGCCATCGCCGGCAAGTGGAACGGTTGCTTCGACAGCTTCGGCGATCGTCGTCTCGACGGCCGTGTCAGCGGGCGGCGTCGCAATTGATTCGACGGCGGCGGGCGCAGACGGCGAGACTTCGACTTCCGGCAACAGCGAAATGGTCGAAGCCGCTTCGGCGACCGCCGGGGCGTCAGCCGGCGATGCGTCGGCCGGAACGCCAGGCTCAGCTTGAGCCGCATCAGCAGGTTTAGCCGCCGGCTTGGGCTTGCGATCCATGCGGTAACCGAGTGAGCGCAGGATCGAGGCGAAGTCTTCGCCCGACGCGCCGGTCAACGACGTCATTGCGCCGGTCACGGTGAAGCCGCGGCCATCGAAGGCGCCGTCCGGCTTTGGCGTCGCAACACCTTCGCGCCACGACAAAGCGGGGCGAATGAGATCGGCCAGCCGTTCCAGAATATCGACGCGCACCGCGCGTTCGCCGCAGACCCGGTAACCTGCGGTGCGGTACAGCGGCTTCGGCGTTTCCTTGTCGATCGGGATCGAGGTGCGGCCGGACGCCGCGAGATGCAGCAGTTCGGTGACGCCCTTGGCGTCCGGCGCTTCATGCTTGAGGGCCCATAATTGCGTCGCCAAAGCGCGCGGCGCCGGCTTGAGCAGGATCGGCAAATAGATGTGATAGGCGCCGAAGCGCACGCCGTATTTGCGCAAAAGCGCGCGCGAGGGCTGATCGAGGCCCTTGACCTCTTCCGCGACCTTCTGCCGCTCGAGAACGCCGAGTGCTTCGACCAACTGGAAGGCGATGCCACGCGCCATGCCGGTGATGTCGTCGGCGACGGTGAGCGAGAACAGAGGCGCCAGAAGTTTCTCGATCTGGCTCTTGAGCCAGAGGTCGAGCCTGGTCTGCACCAGTTCGCGCGCCGGTCCAGTGAGATGCTCATCGGCCAGGATGCGCACGCGCGGACGAAGCGTGTCATCGCCGGCAACGAGCTTGCCGACCAGATCGCCGGTCCAGCGCAGCGCGCCGTCATTGGCCAGCACTATCTGCTCGTTGGCGGCCTGTGACAGTTTTGTGGCGCGCGCCTCTATCTCGCTGGCGAGAACCTTCTGCGCGGCGGAATTCAGCGTCTTGGCTTCGGAGCCGGCGGCCGAGGCGTCGGGCGCGAACATGAAGCCGTCGAGCCGGCCAATGACATGACCTTCGACGGTGACTTCGCCAGTTTTTCCGATTTCGGTTTCAAGCATCGTGTTCTCTCGCAGCCTCCGCATCAAGACGCTAGTGCGGCGGTCCACGAAGCGTTCGGCCAAGCGCTCGTGCAGCGCATCGGACAATCTGTCCTCGATCGCGCGGGTGATCCCCTGCCAGTGTTCCGGGTCGGCCAGCCAGTCCGGGCGGTTGGCAACATAAGTCCAAGTCCTGACATGAGCGATCCGGTTTGAGAGAGTATCGATGTCGCCGTCGGTCCGGTCGGCTTGAGCGAGCTGACGGGCGAACCAATCTGTAGGGATGTTACCCTCTCGCATCAAGAATCCATAGAGGGTCACGGCTAATTCGGCATGGGTCGCGGGCGCAATCTTGCGATAATCCGGAACCTGGCAGGCATCCCATAGACGCTCGACAGCCAAAGGGTTGCGCGCCAAAGCCCGCACATCCTCGTCGCGCGCCGCGTGTTCCAGGACCAGAATGTCCTCGCCGGTTGGCGCGCGCGTCAGTCCGGCGCTTTGCGGCGACATCGACAGCGACGCCTGCAGCGCCCCGATCGACGCAAAATCGAGCGCGCTGTTGCGCCATTGCAGCAGGCGGATCGGCTCGAACGTATGGCTTTCCAGCGCCTGCACCAGTTCGGGCTCGAACGGATCGCAGCGTCCGGTGGTGCCGAAAGTGCCGTCGCGCGTCGCCCGGCCGGCGCGGCCAGCGATCTGGCCGAGTTCGGCGGGATTGAGCTTGCGGAATTGATAGCCGTCGAATTTGCGGTCGGAGGCAAATGCGACATGGTCAACATCGAGATTGAGGCCCATGCCGATGGCGTCGGTCGCCACCAGATAATCCACATCGCCGGACTGATAGAGCGCGACCTGGGCGTTGCGGGTGCGCGGCGACAAGGCGCCGAGAACGACGGCGGCGCCGCCGCGCTGGCGGCGGATCAGTTCGGCAATCGCGTACACTTCCGCCGCCGAGAAGGCGACGATGGCCGAGCGCGACGGCAACCGGGTAATTTTCTTGGCGCCGGAATAGACCAAGGTCGACAGCCGCGGCCGGCTGACGATATGCGCGCCGGGCAATAGTTTCTCGACCATCGGCCGCATGGTGGCGGCGCCCAAAATCAGCGTCTCGTCGCGCGCCCGCAGATTGAGCATGCGGTCGGTAAAAACATGACCGCGCTCGAAGTCGGCACCGAGCTGGATTTCATCGACGGCCAGAAAAGAGACATCGAGATCGCGCGGCATCGCCTCGACGGTCGAGACCCAGAAGCGCGCATGCGGCGGCTTGATCTTTTCCTCGCCGGTCACCAGCGCCACCGCGTCGGCGCCGACGCGATCGACCACCTTGTTGTAGACCTCGCGCGCCAAAAGCCGCAGCGGCAGTCCGATCATGCCGGACGAATGCGCCAGCATGCGCTCGATCGCCAGATGCGTCTTGCCGGTATTGGTCGGCCCCAGCACGGCGGTGACACCGGCGCCGCGCTGCTTCTGGTTTCGATTGGGCGGGGAAGAAAATGAAATGGCCATGAGGCGTCCGCGATGTCGGCGTCACCCGTTCGCCGGGTAAAGCGCGCTC
>CAMAWF010000177.1 GCA_945861895.1 Rhizobium sp. Q54 | reverse complement strand
ACTCAAGGCTTTGCTCCATCAGCCGGCGCATTTCCTCTGCGTCACAGGCGGCGACGACCGTCATGTTCGGCAATGCGCGCATTGCTGCCATGTCCTCGATTGCGAGATGGGTCGGCCCGAGCGGCGCGTAGACCAGCCCGCCACCGCTCGACAACATGCGCACCGGCAGATGATGCAAACATAAATCGACAGCGATCTGCTCGAATGCCCGCCGCGTAAAAAATGGCGCAATCGTATTGAGATACGGAATAAATCCTTCCATAGCGAGGCCCGCCGACATGCCGACAAAATTCGCCTCGCTGACGCCTTCCATGAAGTAGCGTTCGGGAAATTCCAGCCGCATAGCTTCGAGAATACCGGGACCCAGATCCGAGCCGAGAAAGACCACGCGCGGATCGCGCTTGGCCAATTCATGCACCATCTGGATAGCGGTTTGGCGCACTACCGACCCCCAAGCGCGTCGTACATCGCGGCCACGTCTTTTTCAGTGACCTTGGACTTGTGATGCCACTCGGCCTTGCCTTCCGCGAACGGCAGGCCTTTTCCTTTCACGGTATGGCAAATGATGGCGGTCGGCTTGCCGCGATCGAGCGGCAGGCTCTTGAATAGCCGCCGCAGCGCGTTGACATCGTGACCGTCAACATCGATCGCGGCAAAATTAAACGCGCGCCATTTGTCGAGGAAAGGCTCCATGTCGAGGACGACCTTGGTCGGTCCGTAGGATTGGACCTTGTTGTAATCGACAATGGCGACCATGTTGGAAAGCTTGTGTTTGCCGGCACAGAGCGCGGCCTCCCACACCGAGCCTTCATTGGTTTCGCCGTCACCCATGACGCAGAACACACGATGATCTTTGCGTTGCATGCGCGCGGCAAGCGCCATCCCGATCGAAATCGGAAGTCCATGCCCCAGTGCCCCGGTGGAGGCTTCGACGCCCGGAACTTTTCCGTGCTCCGGGTGGCCGCCAAGAATGGAGTCGCGCTTACAAAACGTTGCCAGCTCCGCTTCCGGGAAGAAGCCTTTATTGGCAAGCATCACATAGAGCGCCAGGCAGCCGTGGCCCTTTGACAAGATAAAGCGATCGCGGTCGGGCCAGCTCGGCTCGGCCGGGCGATAACGCATGATGTCGTCGAACAATACCCTGATGACCTCAATCGGCGACAGCGACGAGCCGATATGGCCGCGACCCCCGCCTTCGAGCGCTTTGACCACAAGACGGCGCAGATGGATCGACCGCTCATCCAGCGGCGGCGACGCTGTGGCTTCCTGGATGGCAACGGTCATTGCGCGTGGTTCACTATGTATTGGCGCACAATCGAAATTCTTTCTCGGGCCTTTTCCATTTGACCGGCCGTCGCCGCATCCCGATCGACATGCACACCGGCGCGGCGGCGTGCCTCCCAACGTTCAGGTAGGAACTCATTGAGCAAGATCATACACCAGCGCAAGCAGTATAAAGGATATACCAGTGCCAACCGCGCGGCAAAAGTGCCTTTCTCACCGTAAATTTTCAATGTACCGGCACGAAAGCGCTCATACTGAGGGGGCGAAAGCCGCATGCCAGGATGCAGGAGGAAGTCAGCTGCCAGCTTGGCCGGGTCGTCCCAGCCGAAATATTCGAAATCAACGAAGACCAGTGTCCCATCGGCACGCCGAATCGCATTGTGAAAGCCAAAATCCGATGGGCTCAAGCACCGATCTTCGGGTGCGATTGGTTGCTCAAACGCCCAACCCGCCAACTCATATCCCCGTCTCGACCATGCCTCAACCGACACCGCAACCGGCGCATATTCGTCCGAGAGAAATCTGGCGAGCCGTGGCTCCGAACAGGCAACCTCGTTCAATCGTGCCAGCCGCCGGCCAAGCTGTGCAACGATCTCGATTGGCGCCAGGCAGGCCTCACTCGCCAGGGAAAGTTCGCCAGCTCCACTGGCGGTGCGGTATTTGTGTAGCACAGCGATAAACTCGAGGGCGGCGTCGATATCCAGTTCCGCTGCATCTGATACCATAATACCATCGATCCATTCATAGAGCGCAAATCCCATCGCGGGGTCAGCGGCAATCGCTTTCGGTACATTGCCGACTCCGCAACTCTCAAGAAATTTGAGCGCTGCAAACTCTGCCCCCAACCGATCGCGCGAATCGTTGGCCCGCTGTGGGTATTGCTTGAGCGCGTATAAATGTTTGTCGGCCGTGCGTACGCGGAAGATTCGGTTATTACCGCCCCCCATGTGGCGATCGACTGAGATCACTCGTTGCCCGGTCAGTGACATGGCAACTTTTTGAATTAGGTCATCGACCACGGGAAAAAACAGCTTCTGTAATGGCATCCCAGTCGGCAAAAACGGTGAACGGGCCGGCAGGCAACTTGTTCTGGCCGCGGTAAAGCAGAAGGCGTTCGACGCCGGACGGGAAGTCTGGTTCGCGAAAAACTTCTTCGAGATCATCGACAAAGTGGCTGCATTCGAGAGCGGCGATGCGCCGGCATTTGGCTTTGCGTGTCGGCTCGAAAAAGACATCGTCCCGTTCAAGCCTCAACCCATCCTTACTAAAAAATCTGTTCCGTTCCATCCATAAAATGGCCACCTCATGGAGGTCGGCGCCGCCCGGATCGGCAGCCGCAAAACGGGTCTTATGGCTCACAATGGATACCGTGGCGTTGTTGGCCCGACATGCGGCCACAAAATCGCTTGCCCCCTCGATCATCGTGGCTTCCGCCATACGCCGGCCATAGACTTCGGCCTGCAGCTTTGCCCATTGTTCGTCGCCGACAAGCGAGCGAATTGAATCGCGGACTTCTGTTTTGTCGCCCGTGAAATGCTCCGGCAAAAGTTTACGCTCGATTGCGGCCCGAAGAAAAATGTCGTCGTAGCTGACCAGCGTATTATCGAAATCAATACCGACCTTCACTGCGGCCTCACCGCAAGTTCAACTGCTGCATGCGCTTGATGTTGAAATACATCGGATTATTCATCGGATCTTGCAGGCGATGGTCCTTGAATGCATCGACCAGACCCCGCACGGCTTGATCGATCGAATGAGACGCGGCAAAGCCGAGCGAACGCTGCAACTTGGCCGACGATACATGATAGGATCGCATATCGTCGGTTGGCTGAACGTCAATCGTGAGTTTTCCGCCCATGACTCCGTTTACGAGGTCTGCAAGTTGCATGACCGTGTGATTTTCGTAACCAGCGTTGAAAATTTGTCCGTCAATCGCGCTGTCGGGCTGCTGCAGCATGAAGCAATAAAGATCGGTCATGTCTTCGATGTGGATGTTGGGACGCTTCTGCGCGCCGCCGAATACACGGATCTTGCCGGTGTGATATGCAAAATTACTCAAGATATTGACGACGACATCCAAGCGTTGGCGTGGCGCGTATCCGCACACCGTTGAGGGGCGAAGCGTGCACGTCACGAAGCCTGGCGCACGTTCGGCTTCCAAGACGTCCTCACACATTGCTTTGAATTTCGAATAGTCGGTAAGCGGCTGAAGTGAGAGCTCCTCCGTCACCTCTGATTCACCTTTGACGCCGTAGACCGAGGAAGACGACGCGTAGAGGAATCGCTTGACGCCGGCTTCCTTTGACGCGCGCACGAGCGGCAGGAAACAATCGAAATTAATCGACTTGCCAAGATCAGGATTGAGTTCAAACGACGGGTCGTTGGAGATGCACGCGAGATGAATAACCGCGTTCGCGCCTTGCAACGCTTTCTTGACAGTAATCGGGTCGCGCAAATCACCTTTAACTTCGCGGAAACGAGGATTGGAACGATGAGCGGCGAACACATCCTCGCCATACATATAGAGGTCGAGCACAGTGACGTTATGGCCTTCGGTAAGCAGCTTCGGAATGAGGGAACTGCCCACATAGCCGGCCCCCCCGGTAACCATAACATTCCAAAGTACCTTGCTCATCACCTACCGCCCAGATTTATTAGTAATGGCGCATCGTGGCCAGCCCCCGTTGGGTGGTCCGGGTTGAATGTTAGTGCATGACCAGCCGTGGCGCTACGGCTGGGGTGGCCGGCGAAGCTGGCCCAGGTTTCGAAGCCGGCCATTGTAGAGCCTCTGGGGTCGGCGGTTTGTAGCCGAGTGATGA
>CAMAWF010000176.1 GCA_945861895.1 Rhizobium sp. Q54 | reverse complement strand
ATTGTTATGGCGGGCGTCACGAGCGTCAATGGCATACGCGCAAGGTCAGCCTGCTGAGTCAGAAAAACGACGGGGAAGGAACATTATTCTTTTTCGCGAGGAACACGCCCCGCGCACGCTGACGGCCGCCCCAACCCCGAATTCCGGCGAACAGCATGCCCATACCGCGCCGACGCTGATGGTGGCCCCACCACGGCTTGGACGATCTGTGCTCCGGTGGCCGGCGGGCAATGGAACGGGTCTGCGGGAAGTAGTCGGACACGACAGAATAGGCGCCGGTGAAGTCTATCAGGTCTGGAAACATCGCCAGAAGGTCAGAACGAAATCGGACGAAAGCGGCCACGCTGGTAGATTGCGCAGTAGCGCCGCCTCGTCGGGGTTCAATACCTCCATATCGATTAGATTTGAACGCGACGCCCGGCGCTCATGATAGTCAAGAAAAAGGATCGGTTGCGGCGACGTGACGCCCTGCGATGCGGCCTGTCACAAAACACTCGGCGATATTGCCACCCGAGAGATATAGATGTCCGAATGAGCTCCCAAGCTCTCCGGCGGCGTAGAGCCTCGGTATCGGATCACCGAATGCGTCCATGACGCGCTGCCTGTCGTCATGCACCGGACCGCCTTGTGTGTTCGACACCGTCGCCCATACTGGCGCGCCGTAGAACGGTGGAGCTTCGATGCGCATCATTGACCCCGGTGGACGGCCGAAATCCTTGTCAGAGCCAATGTTGCACATGGCATTCCATTTCTCGACGCTTTGCTTGAGAGCTGCGGCATCGATACCGAGAATTTGCGCCAAGCCGGAAAGCGTATCCGCGCGCTTGAGGATGCCGAGCTCTACCTCCTTCATGTTGTCGTCGCTCCAAACATAGCGGACCCCCTCGTCGTTCGAGGTCGGCTTGCCAAGCGGATACAGGCGTCGCCCTTCATCGTCGCACACCATGAACGAGGGATTACGCGGAAAGCGCTGCGTCAGCGGATCGAAATATTGCATCGGACGAGCCGCCGTATCCTGCGTATACGGCTGTTGCTCAGACATGTATCGATTGCCATTTTGATCCAACAATATCCAGGGCATCTTCAGCTTGACGCGCCCGGCGTCGCCGGGGAACCAATCCGGGAAGCGCTTGAGCCTGATGGCATAGGGATACTTCGGATCGCTGTGACGAAATCCATACGAGCCGTGGATGTGCCACATGTGCCAGAGCGCCGCGCCAAGGTACTGCGCCATGCGGATACCGTCCCCGGTGTTGGAACCACCGGCGGCATTGAGGATGGGCTTGCCTTCCAGGAATTGAGCCCGCATATCGGCATCGCCCTCGAAGCCGCCGGTTGCGAGCACGACGCCACGCCGCGCGAAAATGTTGCGCTCACTTCCGTTGCTGCTCACGCGTACGCCCCGCACCTCCCGGGTCTGCGGATCTGAGATCAGCCGCTGCACTGGCGTGGCAAGTCGAATCTCAACCCCCTGCTTGGTGAGGTTATCATGCAGGATCTTGAACAACTTTGGCCCATCCGGCGCGCCATTAGCCCACGGATAAGTCTGCCGCGCGTCAAATCCCGGGACCTCTTCGACCGTCGTGTGATAGAACGTCTCAGTGCCCGGGAGTGGATAGTTTCCCGAGTTACGCCGCTGCGGCGCCTGTTCGTGAATATAGGGCGTGTTGCTCCGGTCAAGCACAGGCGCCTGATCACGTGATGTCGCGATCTTCGCGTCGTTGACCTCAGCTAACTCGCGAACATAGCGCTCTATATCGCACATGCCTACCGCCAGCGCGTGCACCACATCGTCAGGCGTGCGGTCGTCGTTGGTGGCCTTCAGATATTGGAAGGCCTTGTCGGGGTCGCTGGCGCTTCGCACGGCTCCATAAGAACAGATAGAAAGCCCCCCCGGCTGCGTCGACTTTTCGATCAGCAGTGTCTTGGCGCCGTGCTGGGCGGCGTTGAGTGCGGAAACTCCACCGGCAAACCCGAAGCCTGCTACGACAACGTCGAACGTCTCATCCGGCACTGGCCATTCCCTTCCTGTTCATACATCGCAGACGCCACAGACCCCATTGTAACCGCACCCAATGAGGGCCAGAGGGAGTCGTAGTTTCCCAGGGACTGCATCAGATAGTCCCCAGCGTCTTGGCGAGCACTGCCGTCACGGTTCATGGCAGTTTGAAGTTAAGCGACTTCACGAGCGGCACGATGCGAAGAAATTCCGCCGCAAGAAAGCGTTGCGCCTCGTCGGGTGTGTCGAGCACCGGATCGAAGCCAGCCGCGAGAAGCTTAGTCCTGAAGTCGTCGCTCTCAATGGCCGTGCGGGTTGCTTGCCCGACGCGCTGGACGATGGCTCTCGGCGTCGCGACCGGAGCAAATAGCCCCATGAAAAGCTCTGCGACCAACCGAGGATACGTTTCCGGAGCGGCCTGCACATCGGGAAGAACCGCTAGGCGCCTCGGGCTGAATACGGCAACGATTCTAATTTTGTTAGTTCTGTGTAGCTCAAGGACGTGATTCGTGATGGTCACCATCATCATCGGAATGTGTCCACTCACGACATCTGTGATGACTTGCCCACCGCCTTTGTACGGAATGTGTGTGACGTCGGGGGTTCCCGCAGACTGCTTGAACATCTCGCCTGCGAGATTGGTGAATGTGCCGATGCCGGGCGAGCCATACGAGACCTTACCGGGATTTGCCTTGATATAAGCGATCAACTCGGCGAGATTCGTGGCGGGGACTGAGGGATGAACGGCGATGGAAATTGGCGAGTTCGCGATAATGCCGATTGCGGTAAAGTCTTTGATTGCATCATACGGAGGATTAGGTGTGATCGCGGGATTTAACACCTGCGTGCTCGTGTTTCCGAGAAGAAGTGTGTAGCCGTCCGGCTCGGACCGCGCGACTTCGGTAGCGCCGATCATTCCGCTGGCACCGCCGCGGTTTTCGATCACGACAGTTCCAAGGAGCGACGCCATCTTGTCGGCCCACAGACGAGCGACCACGTCACCCACTCCGCCTGGAACGAACGGCACGATCAATCGGATCGGCCGATCCGGATACCTAATTTGAGCCACTGCCGATACAGGCTGGAGGGCCTCGATCACATATGCTGACGACCCCAGGATAAGAAGTTCACGCCGATTCAAAATTGTCACGTCATTCTCCCAGGCACCGGGCAATCCTGTCGCTGCGGATCACGGTGGAATTTTTCTGCTAAACCAACAAGCCATCTTTCTATTGCCGTTGAACATACCTGCCTTGAAATATTCAGCGTGGTCGGCGTCGAAAAACATCGACGCCTGTTCCTCACCGATATTGCAGGCTCTATCGTGGCGCCGGGGCGTATTCCTCTCGCACCGGGGTGAAGATATCGAGGTTGAGGACCGGCTCGTCGCCGACCACCTCGCCCCAATGCATAACGTCCGGCGGGATCTGCAGCAAGCCGCCCGGCCCGAGCACCACGCTCTTGTCGCCGACGTGGAAGCGGATATGTCCGGCTAGAATATAAACGAGTTGCTCATAGGTGTGCTTGTGCGGCTTAGGCTCGTGCTTCGGCATGAGCTTGTGCAGGGCCAAGGTCGCGCCGTTTCCGGAGAACGACTTTCGCGTGATGCCTTCGCGCACCGGCTCCCACGGGATATTCTCCCAATCGATCTTATGCAGGTCCATAACGTTCTCCTTATTTAGCTTCGCCGAGGATGCCCCCCGGCCGAATAAAAAGAAAGATCAGCAGCACCGACAGTGCGGCAACGTTTTTTAGCCCCGCGCCGAATGCAACAATGGCGATCGATTGCGCCAGCCCCAGCATGATGCCGCCCATGAAGGCACCGAGCGGATGGCCGAAGCCGCCGACGATAGCAGCGATAAATCCGGAGATCGCAAACGGCACGCCTACGTTGAAGGCGGTGTACTGCGTCGGCGTGATGAGAACGCCAGCGATGGCGCCGAGGCCCGCCGACAGCGCAAACGACAGCGACAGCATCCGCGAAACGTTGATGCCCTGGAGTGATGCCGCCTCGCGGTTGAAGGCGCAGGCGCGCATCGCCTTACCGGTCCTGGTTCGCTTGAAGAACTGCTCGAGAAGAACGATCAGCAGCAGCGATATAACGACAATCCAAAGGAA
>CAMAWF010000175.1 GCA_945861895.1 Rhizobium sp. Q54 | reverse complement strand
GCCGGACTTGACGTCAAGCAGGACGCATGACCCCATGAGGCCGTCGACGGGAGCCGCTGTCCGCCTTCACCGGATTGCTGTCCGCCATCGACCGGAATCACTGTCCGCCTTCAAATGGAATGCCTGTCCGTCATCACCGGAATCCGCATACATCCAGCCAAACAGCCGAAGGTCGGCTGTTTTCAGTTCCCATACCCCATCAGTAGAGGGGTCCAGGTCGTGGAACATGCGCCCATATTCCATCGGATCACCCGACATCCATTGTTGGAGTCGCAAAGTGATTTGTTCTTTTGGAGAAAAATCGCTCGCAATACGCCCGCTGACCATGCTGGGGATACTGGATCGGGCCCATTCCAAACACTCCGGATAAGCGTACAGTTTTCTCTCAGGGAATTTGCCGCGCGGAAGGGGCACGTTGATTTGAATAATTACCCTATCCTCCAATAGCTTAGAAAAAGTAGCCATTTGGGTCAACAATTTTGTTGATCTAGAAGGTTACATTTAGTACAGACTGCAACCTCTGATTCTACCTACTGGAACACGCACAACCTTGCCGAGTCCGGCGGGGCTGAGCAACTGCGTTCTTAGGTGAATTTAATGCTTGACGGTAAGAAAATAAGTTCAGATACAACGGGCATGAACAAATTGCCCGTTTCCAAGCGTGTCCAAATCCTCTCGATGCTGGTCGAGGGTTCCTCCCTCCGTTCAATCTCTCGGGTCTGTGACGTTTCGATCAATACCGTCACGAAGCTGGTGGTTGATGCAGGCATGGCTTGCGCGACCTTTCACGATGAGAAGGTCCGCAACGTCGCGGCGAAGCGAGTCCAGTACGATGAAATTTGGTCATTCACTTACGCGAAAGCCAAAAACGTAAAGGCCGCAAAGTCTACGCCCGATGGTGCAGGTGACACTTGGACGTGGACAGCGCTTGATAGCGACACCAAGCTGATGGTGACGTGGTGGGTTGGTAATCGCGATAGCAACACCGGCTCACAGTTCTTGCACGACCTGCAATCCCGTCTCGCCAATCGCATTCAGCTAACGAGTGACGGACATCCTGCATACCTTCAAGCGGTCCCGCATGCGTTTAGCGACAACGTCGATTTCGCGCAATTGGTCAAAATCTATCGCGCCACCCCGGAGAATTTCAAAGAGCGTTACAGCCCGGCTGATTGCGTCGGCGCTAAGAAAAAAACTATCAGTGAAAATCCTGACTCCGATCATGTCAGCGCGTCTCATGTTGAGCGGCAGAACCTAACAATGAGAATGTCGATGCGGAGGTTCACTCGCCTAACAAACGCATTCAGCAAAAAATTCCAAACCCATTGTCATTCGCTCGCATTGCATTTCGTTTGGTATAATTGGATGCGGAAACACAAGGCGCACGGCAAGACGCCCGCGATGGCTGCGGGCCTTACTGACAAACCAATGTTGATGGCTGACCTTGTGAAAATTCTTGATGCGCGCGAGCAAAAGGAAATTTTCACGCGCCGTGCTGGATTACTTTCCTACTCAAACTGAGACACTACCCATGAATGGCCGCGGGACGCTTTCCTATTCGGCCGCTTCGCGCTGCGGACGCGGGTAAATGACGTCGGTGAGTTCCGGCCGCTGCCATTGCGGGCCGAGCACGCCCTGCTTGGCCCCGTATTGCTGCGCGCAGCCGAGGCCATCCTGCGTTGAGCGCATATGGCGCGCACGATCGAGGCTAACATGCACGACGAACATTCCCGCCGCGGTGCTTTCGAACAATATCTCTTCCGGCGCCGCCACCATCGCCAGCCCGCGCTCGGAATGATTGAACAGATTCTGCGTGGTCACGACGATGGCCAGATTTTCGATGGCGCGCGACCAGATCAAATTGCGCCAGGTCGGCCACAGCCGGGCTTTATCGACGCCCGCCGGCATGAAGATCAATTCGGCGCCGCGCAGCGCAAGCGCACGCGTCACCTCGGGCATATAGACTTCGCTGCACATCGAGAGTCCGACCTTGCCGTGTTTGGTGTCGAACACCGGGAACTCGCCGCCTGCGACATATTGGAATTCCCAGAACTTGCCGCCGGTATAGAGCCACGGTCCATTGGGATGCGTGCGGCTGTATTGCGCCGGCGCGCGGCCGTCGGGATAGGCCATGCAGGTCAAATTATACGCGGTCGCATCCTTGCTGCTGATGGGCGAAATCGTTCCGTAGACGACGTGAATGTTGTGCTTGGCGGCGGCCTCCGCCATCGCCGGGCCCGGATCGTAGGTCGCCGGCATCCGCCATGGCCCCGGATAGGATTCCGGCAGACAGACGAAATCGGCGCCCTCGGCGGCCGCGCGCTCGATGAAGCCGACGGCATCGGCGGTGTTTTTTTCTTCGCTACCGATCGGGTTGGCGATGGGTTGCACGACAGCGATGCGGAAGGTCATGGCGCTCTCCAATGGTGCCGCGCGACACTATTCTCATTCGCCGGAGATTTGAAGCCCGCGCCGGACCGCCGCGATCAGCCGGCTGCGCGCGGCGGGCTCATAGGGAAGCGGCGGCGCCACGCCCCAGACCGGTTTCGGCCAGGCGGCGTCGTCCTTGCGGCGCGCGATGACATGCACGTGCAGTTGCGGCACGCTGTTGCCGAGCGCCGCGACGTTGAGCTTGTCGCATGGGGTTACGGATTTGAGCACGGCGGAGACGTGCGCGATCTCGGCCATCAGTTGCACCTGCTCGTTTTCGTCGAGATCGATGAGTTCCACCAGATTCGGCCGCCGCGGCACCAGGATCAGCCAGGGATAGTTGGCGTCGTTGTTCAGCAACACGCGCGACAGGGCCAAGTCACCCACCGGCGCGGTGTCGCGATCGAGTTGCGGGTGCAGCGACCAGCCGCCGCGAGCTTCGGAAATCATTGATGAATTCCTGACGATAAATTCCGAGGAAAGCTAGCAGAGCGCCGCGACCGCCGCTTGCATTCTCCTTCCGATGGACCAATATTGGATCGGGAGGTTGGCGGTGGACGAGCCACTCGCCAACCGGGTCAGGTCCGGAAGGAAGCAGCCCTAACGAGCACGGATCGGGTCGCTCGTCAGCCTCCCACCATTTTCCCTTTTGAAATTCGCGACTCCATGTGGGCGGCGGATCGGAACGATGAGCGACGCCGAAAAACCATCCGCAAAGACAAAGTCCGCGAAAGCCGACGTTGCCGCCGCGCCGGTTGCGGCGCAGGCGCATTCGCCCGAGCTCCATGGCTATCGCGTGCTGGCGCGCAAATACCGTCCCGCGACCTTCGACGACCTGATCGGCCAGGACGCCATGGTGCGCACGCTCTCCAATGCGTTCGAGAGCGGACGGATTCCGCAGGCCTGGATTCTCACCGGCGTGCGCGGCGTCGGCAAAACCACCACCGCGCGCATTCTCGCCCGCGCGCTCAATTACCAGTTTCCGGACGGTTCGGTTGCCGGGCCGACAATCAACATGCCGGCCGGCGGCGTGCATTGCCAGGCGATCATGGAGAGCCGGCACATCGATGTGCTGGAAATGGACGCCGCCTCGCATAACAGCGTCGAGGACGTGCGCCAGATCAACGACGCCATCCGCTATGCGCCGGTCTCCGCGCGCTACAAGGTCTACATCCTCGACGAAGTGCACATGCTCTCGGGCGCGGCGTTCAATGCGCTGCTGAAAACTTTGGAAGAGCCGCCGCCGCACGCCAAGTTCATCTTCGCCACCACGGAAATCCGCAAGGTTCCGGTGACGGTGCTCTCGCGCTGCCAGCGCTTCGATCTGCGCCGCGTGGACGCTGCGCTCTTGGTCTCGCATCTCGAAGGCATCGCGAAGAAAGAAAACGTCGGCATCGAGCCGGCGGCGTTGGCGCTGATCGCGCGGGCGGCCGAGGGCTCGGTGCGCGATTCGCTCTCGCTGTTCGATCAGGCGATCGCGCATGCCGCCGGCCCGGTGCGTGCCGAGGACGTGCGGCAGATGCTCGGCCTTGCCGATCGCGTGCGCATCGTCGATCTGTTCGAAGCGCTGATGCAGGGCGACGTCGCCGCCGCGCTCAAGGAACTGCGCGAGCAATACGAGATCGGCGCCGATCCGGCGGTGGTGCTCGCCGATCTCGCCGAGTTCACGCATTTCGTCACCCGCGTAAAGGTGGTGCCGGCGGTCGCCGACGATGTTTCACTCGTCGAGGCCGAGCGCACGCGCGGCCGCGAATTCGCCGCGCGATTGTCCATGCGCGTGCTGGCGCGCGTTTGGCAGATGCTGCTCAAGGGCATCGGCGAGGTTC
>CAMAWF010000174.1 GCA_945861895.1 Rhizobium sp. Q54 | reverse complement strand
GTTTCGCGCTTTCGATCTGCAAGGACGGCGACGCGCGCGCCGTGCGGCCCGTTCAATTCGGTGTCGCCAGGCCCTGAACCGGAACGTAGATGGGGCACTGACCCGCTATGCGCGCCGTACGGGCCGCCCGAAGAGCGAGCTCGCACGCGGAGCATTGCGCCGCCAGCTTGCGATGGCGCGTTTCGAGGAGGCGCGCCGCATCGACGCCGATTTTCAACAAACTGCTAGGTATCGATGACGAAAAGTTCGCGTGTATCGAAGCGATCCGAGAGCAGGCGGCAGCCGCCGTCTTCCACGACGACCATGTCCTGGATGTGGTAACTCTCGTAATAGGGCTCGAGCGCGAGCACCATTCCGGCTTCCAGTTCAATTGTGCTGCCCCGTCGCAGGATGGGTTCCTGCTGGTGGAACCAGGCGCCGACCGAGTGGCCGATGAGTAGCGATTGGTAGGTCAGGCCGCGGCGGGCAAATTCGGCACGGACGAAGTCGTAGAGGGCGCCGACGACGACACCAGACTTGACGCGTTCCATCAGCAGGCCGTAAACGTCCCGCACCTTGCGATAGGTATCGCGTATTTCGGCGGCAGGCGGCCCGAGAACCGCGTTGCGCGATTGATGCCCAGGATAGCCCTGCAGGTAGCAGATGTAATCGGTGCGCACGAGATCGCCGCGCTCGAAGCGCGTGTCCCCTTCGCCGTTGTAGATGACCGGATTGCGATGGCTGTTGAGAATGCCGTGCAGCGACTCGAAGCCCAGTTCGAGGCATTCCTTGGTGATGCGGGCATGCACCTGGCGCTCGGTGTCCCCCGGGCGGATGGTCGGAAACGAACGCAGATAAGCCTCGTCGAGGAGGTCCGCGGCGCGTTTGAGCAGCGCGATCTCGCTTGGCGTCTTGACCCATCGCACCCGGTCCATCAGCGCGGTGACATCCTGCCAGCGTGCTTTCGGCAGGTGCTTGCGCAGCGTCGCCGCATCGCTGTCGCCCACATATCCGGCCTCAAAGCCGATCGTCGCGCCGCCGAATCCCAGTTCCACGAGCCGCTTGCCGAGCGCCTCATAAGGATCATCCCGGTATCCCTCGTATAACGTCAGTGGCAGCGTGCTGCGCAGACGCGTCAGGCCCGCGGCGAAATCATTCAGCACGATCTCCGGCTTGCCGCGCCGCGGCCATACCAGCACCACCGCGCGCCGCGAACCCGCCAGATCGAGGTGCCGGGCCAGCGTTCCCGGGTAGACGATTTGCGTCAGGTAGGTGAAGTTCTCGCCCGAGCGCAACAGCAGGACGTCAATGCCGGCGGCATCGAGCGCGGGCTCGAGGCGCGCGATGTTGGGTTCAATTTTCGCGTTCATGAGGTGTTTCGGCGCATCGCACCACTGTCGTAGATGAGGGATTTTATACGCCGCACAGTATCGTGATAAACAGGATTCGCCTCGGCGTCGGGGCCGCGCGGGCGGGGCAGCGCCACTTCGATGACCTCGCGGATGCGTCCCGGCCGCGCCGACATCACCGCGACACGGTCCGAGAGCATTACCGCTTCGGCGATCGAATGGGTCACGAACACCACGGTGACGGGCCGCGCCTGGCAGATGCGCGCGAGTTCCAGAGTCATTTCGTCGCGGGTCAGGAGATCGAGCGCCGCAAATGGTTCGTCCATCAGCAGAACGCCGGGATCGTGGATGAAAGCCCGGCAGATTCCCACCCGTTGCTGCATGCCGCCCGAGAGCTCGTCGGGGCGGCGATCCGTGAAACCCGCAAGGCCGACGGTATCGAGCAGTGCATGTGCGCGATCCAGATAGAGCGAACGGGATTCGCCCATCAATTCGATCGGCAACAGCACGTTTTCGACCACACTGCGCCAAGGCAGCAAGGTCGGTTGCTGGAACACCATGCCCACGCCCGCGTAGGGACCCTCCACGCGGTGACCGCCGTAGCTGATATGGCCCTGGTCCGGCGTATCCAGTCCGCCAAGCAGGCGCAACAACGTCGACTTGCCGCAGCCTGAGGGGCCCACCAGGGAGACAAACTCTCCACGGGCGACGCTGAACGACACATCGTCAAGGGCCGCGATCGGTGCGCCGCCTTCGACGGTAAAACGTCGCGAGACCCCGGCAACAACATACGCCGTCAATTCGACCGCGGCTGCCACGTGACGAATTTGAGCTCGGCGAGCGCGACGCAGCCGTAAAGGAGGACGGTCAGCGCACCGAGAATGATCATGGCGCTGAATGCAAGCGGCGTGTTGAATTGCTGCACACCGTTCAGGATCAGGAACCCGAGGCCTTCTTTCGCGGCGACGAACTCTCCCACCACGGCGCCGGTGACGGCGAGGGTGATGGATACCTTCAGGCCGATGAACAGGTACGGCACGGCGAAGGGGATCCGGATTTTCAGATAGATACGCCACAGCGGCGTGGCAAAACTGCGTGCCAGGTCGATCAGTTGCAGCGGTGGCGAAGTCAGGCCGGTCACGGTGGAAACCACAATCGGAAAAAAACAGACCAGAAAGACGATGATTATTTTCGATGCTGGGCCGAATCCCACCCACATCAAAAGCAACGGCGCGATTGCGATTTTCGGCAAGGACTGCAGTCCAAGCAGGATCGGATACAGCGTTTTCATCGCGAAAGGCGATATGGTCACCAGCAGAGCGATTGCAACGCCTGCGACGATGGAAAGCAGGAATCCGGCCAACGTAACGTAGGCGGTGGCGAAGGTATGTTGCGGCAGCAGGCCGGCCCATTCCACCGTCGCCCTGCCCACCGCCGTTGGCGAGGGCAGGAGCCAGACCTGGATGCCGAGACCGCGCGCCAAAGCCTCCCACAGGAGAATCAGCGCGAGGATCGCAAGGGCGGGAGGGAAGTAATCGCGAAACGCATTCGCGAGCATGCCCGCCGGCGGATTCGGCAAGCCCGGCGCCGGGCTACTTGGCGTCGAAATACGCGACCTCGTCAACGGTCGGTTTACGCCCGAGCTTGAAGTTCGCTTCCATCACGGCTATGGTCTGCTCGACTTTGCCCCTGTTTAGCACCGCGAGCCCATCGCGCTGGGTTTCCGGCGTTGTCGCCAGGCGAGCGACGTGCGCGGTCTCGCCGGCGATGATATTCGCATCGAGCAACGGCAGATACTTCTTCATCGCGGTACCGGCGGCCTCGGGTGACTTGAAAGCGTCCTCCATGCCTTTGCGCGTCGCGCGCATGAAACGCCGCGCCAGCTCGGGCGATGATTGCAGCGTCTTGTCGGAAGCGATGACGCCGTTGGAATAGAACTCCATGCCGACGTCGCGGTACGCCAATGTCACGATGTCGTCTCCCGCGGTCCGGCTTTGCAACATCGGGGCGCCCATCGAAAACTGTCCGATCGCGTGCACCTGCTTGGTGACCAGAAGGCCGGGCAGCGAGTTGAAATCGGTGAACACCCACTTGACCGAAGCCGGGTCGATTCCGGCGGCTTTGGCGTAGGCCGGAAACAGGATGTAGTTAGAGCTTGCGGAGGTGTCGGCCAGCGTCTTGCCGACCAGGTCTTTCGGCCCGGAGATGCCGGAGGACTTGAGCGCCATCAGCGCGTGCGGCGCCCGCGCATATACGATGCCGATCATCTTCACCGGAACGTTCTCATTGGCTCGCGACAGAACCAGCGTGCCGAAATCCGCAAAGCCGAATTGCGCGGCGCCGGCGGCAACCTCGCGGATCGTCGCTGCCGAGCCTCGTCCACCTAAAATTTCCACGTCGAGTCCTTCGGCCTTGTAATGGCCTTTTTCGAGAGCGACAAAGAACACGGAATGCCTGCCCAGCGGGCCAGCGTCGGTCAGGAATGTGATTTTTTGCTGTGCCAGCGCAGCGCTCGAAGAAAAAAAGACAACCGCGGATAGAGCAAGAAGCGTTTTGCGCATGTGCGACTCCTTTTCGAGGGAACCGTTACGAGGGATACAGATCGGATACAGATTTTTTACTGCGCATTTTCATGTGCTGCGCGGCGCCCGGCCCGCCTGGACGGACTCTTCATATTGATGCGGCAACCCGGTTTCTGCACAATATTATGCCGACTGACGTGTGTCAATGTCCACGGCTAGGAAAGTCTATCCGCCCCTGATCGCACGGCGCCGCACGATTTGCCCATGCTCCCGCTCCCCTGCCCCCGTGTGACGGCCAATGGCGCTTATGTCATCTCGCGAGCCGTATATGGACCCCTCCTCGTTTGCAAGCACGCTTTTCTTTGGCGGCAAGGTACGACTGCTCACGTATATCCGGCCTCTAATTGCCGCGTCGATTTATCGACGCCGGGCCATGATGGGCTATTCGCGCGCC
>CAMAWF010000173.1 GCA_945861895.1 Rhizobium sp. Q54 | reverse complement strand
CAGGGCAATCGGGTGAAGAGTTCCGTGACAAAGGACTGAAGTGCTGAATCTGTTGTCGTCCACTGAGTCGCAGGTGGAGCACGATGGTGGATACCGATGGGACACAATTTGCCGCGATTACGGAAACGACGAGTTTTCTTCACCATTTCAAGGAGTTGCCTGATCATCGTCAGGCCGGCAAGGTGGAGTATCCACTGCCGGAAGTGCTTCTCTTGATTCTTCTGGCGGTTCTGGCGGGGGCGGAGACGTTCACCGACATAGCGCGGTTTGGCGAGAGGAAGATCGGGCTCCTGCGGCGGTTTCGGCCCTATGCGAACGGCACGCCTTCGCATGATCATCTCGGCGATATTTTCGCCACGCTCGACGCCCGCGCTTTCCAGCTTTGTTTCGTTGCCTGGGTCGCGGCTCTAACGAACACGCCCGCCGAGATCATCGCGGTCGATGGCAAGACGTCGCGGCGTTCGTATCAGAAGTCATCGAAAGAGGCGATCCACATCGTCTCCGCCTTCGCGGCGCGGCAACGCATCGTGCTGGGCCAGGTGAAGGTGAACGAGAAGTCGAACGAGATCGTCGCCATCCCGGCGCTGCTCGACATGATGTCGATCGAGGGCGCGGTCGTGACGATCGACGCGATGGGCTGTCAGCGCGACATCGCCGCGAAAATCATCGAAAAAAAGGCCGATTACATTCTCGCCCTGAAGGGCAATCAGGGAACCCTGCGCGAGGATGTCGAACTCTTCGTCGATGAGCAGAAAGCCTTGAAATACAAGGACACAACGATCAGCACGCATAAAACGGTCGACGCTGATCACGGCCGTATCGAGACGCGAAACTATGCTGTGATCCACGATGTCGGCTGGCTGCAGGCGCGCCACCAATGGCCCGGCCTCAACGCCGTCGTGGTGGTCGAAAGCCTGCGCGAAACCAACGGCAAGATCACCAATGAGACGCGCTTCTACATCACCTCGCTCGTGCTTCTGGCCAACGTGGTCGGCCCGATGATCCGCGCGCACTGGGCCATCGAGAACTCCTTGCACTGGGTCATGGACATGGTCTTTCGCGACGACGAATGCCGCGTCAGGACCGACAACGCGCCAGCCAATTTCTCCACCTGCCGCCACATCGCCTACAATCTCACCCGCAAGGCTCCGGGAAAGGATTCCATCCGCCTCCGGCGCAAAACCGCAGGCTGGGACGACGAATATCTTGCAAGTCTCGTCGCCGCGTGATGTCCTTCACCCGATTCCCCTGTTCTTGGGCGTGATCTGCATGGCTTTTCCGCTCCCGGTTATGCAAGGCCATGCCTACGCCGGGCGGCTGGGGAAAGCCATGCGGCGGGCCGTTTTACCTCTCCCGCGCGATGAGCGGATTTGTTATCGATTGAGTCGCCGCAAGCGCCGGCGGGGTCGAAAACAGCACGATGCTTCTGGTCAAAACCTATCTCGACAGGAGCCCAATCCACGGCCTGGGCGTCTTTGCCGGCGAGTTCATCACCAAAGGCACAAAAATCTGGCGCTTCGTCGAGGGTTTCGATCGTTGTTTCACGCCAAAACAATTCGCCAAATTGCCAAAGCCGGCGCGCGAGTATCTCAAGGATTATGCCTATCGCGTCGACGGCGAAATCCTGTTCACCGTCGATAACGACCACTACATCAACCACTCGGAAAGCCCGAATACCTATTTGCGCGGCGGCTATACCATCGCCGCACGGAATATCGCCAAGGGCGCCGAGATTACCAATGACTACCGTGAATTCGATCCCGGCCTGTGCGCTGCGTTTCTGAAGGCGCCGGCGGCGAAGCCGGCCAAAGGTCGCGGCAAATCCGGGAAAAAGTAGCGGACCTATGTGGGTCTAGAGCCTTACCGGCTTTGATGAAATCAAAGCCGGGCCTCTAGTTTCTTATTTTATCGCGTTTTCTTCACGCGAACCGGTGCCCACTTCGCTCGAAAACGCTTTAGCCGTTGATCTAACGCAAGGCGGCCGGTTGCGGGGCATGCATGATAAGTGTGCATTTTTCCCTGGATGGAGGGCGCTATGCCCAACCGCGACAACACGCAGCCGCACTACCCCGTACTCGATATGGTTCTCAATTCTATAGCCGACTGGGTGAACAATTATCGCTATGCGCTCGGCGCCGGCGGCGGGCTGGACCGTTGTGACCGCGACGAGGTGGCGCAGATCGCCAATGACATCGGCATATCGGCGGGCGAATTGCAGGAGCTGTCGAGAAAAGGACCGGGCTCCGCCGATCTGTTGCAGAAAATGCTGACGGCGCTCGGCGTCGATCCTAAGGCGCTGAACGACAAAGAGCCGTTGGTCATGCGCGACCTGCAGCGTCTATGCACGACCTGCGGCGACAAGAGCCGTTGTTCGCACGAACTGGCCGACGGCACGGCGAAAGCCCACTTCCACGAATTCTGTCCGAACGCTTTCACGCTCGATTCTTTGTTCGCCGACAAGGACAAGACCGTCGTGCATTAGACGTCGACGGCTTGCTGCCGGGTTCTGCTGCGGGAGACAGGCTTGAGTCGATGGCGCTCTTTGGCGCGTAAGTCGATACGGCGTTGGCGCATGCACCGCGTCTAACGCGCATCACAAAAATTAGTGCCGCTCCAGCTTGTGCAATACCGCGTCGAGCTGATCGAGGTCCTTGTACTTGATATGCAGCGTGCCGCTCTCGCCCTTGTGGTCGACGCTGACGGCAAGTCCAAGCGCATCGGACAGCCGCTTTTCCAGCGCGCGGGTGTCGGCGTCCTTCGCCTTTGCGGCTTTGGCGCGATCTTTTTTCAGTTGCTGGTCCATGGTCGCGTCGCCGGGCTTGGCGTTATCCTCGCGCACCCATTCCTCGAGCTGGCGCACGCTGTAACCTTCGTCGATCGCCATCTCGGCCAGGATCTGCGCGTTGATGTGACCGATGAGCAGACGCGCATGGCCGGCCGACAGTTTGCCGTCGCGCACCATTTTTTTGACTGGCTCGGGCAATTTCAGCAGCCGCACCAGATTGGCGACATAGGGCCGGCTCTTGCCGACGATCTGCGCCACCTGCTCCTGCGTGTGATTGCACTGCTCCATCAGCGCGACATAGCCGGCGGCTTCCTCGATCGGATTGAGGTCGGCGCGCTGAACGTTCTCGATGATAGCGAATTCGAGCGACTGGATATCGGTGGCATCGACGATGGCGATTGGCACTTCGTGCAGACCGGCGCGCTGCGCCGCGCGCCAGCGCCGTTCGCCAGCGATGATCTCGAAGTTCTTTTCATTGGCGAGCTGGCGCACCACGATCGGCTGAATGATGCCGCGCTCTTTGATCGACTCGGTCAGCTCTTCAAGTTCGGCTTCGGTGAAGCTGCGGCGCGGGTTGCGTGGATTGGCGACGAGATTTTCGATCGGCGCCTTGCGCGGCTTGCGGCTGGTTTCGGTCGACGGCGATTCCTCGGCGACCTCACCCATCAGTGAAGCCAGGCCGCGTCCCAATCGTGAATGATCCGCCATCGCCGCCGCTCCCGAAACTCTGGTCACACGTAGCCTCTTACCGAAAGTGTTTCGCCGATTTTATTTTGCCGTCATGCTGCGCGTAGGCGGAGCATCCAGCATTTATCTCATTGCGCGAAGCGCTGGGTCCCCGCTTTCGCGGGACGGATGAGCTAGCCCGCCTGCAATGCCCGCTCGCGCTGGATGATCTCGGTCGCAAGCCGTAAGTAAGCTTCGCTGCCGACACATTTCAGGTCGTACACCAGCACCGGCTTGCCGTAGGACGGCGCTTCGGAAATGCGGACATTGCGCGGGATCATCGTGTCGTAAACCTTCGTGCCCATGAACTGGCGCACGTCGGCGACAACCTGGTTGGAGAGGTTGTTGCGCGAGTCGTACATCGTCAGCACGATGCCGTGGATCGACAGAGTCGGGTTGAGCGTCTTCTTCACTTCCTCGACAGTCTTGAGCAATTGCGACAGACCTTCGAGCGCGAAGAATTCGCATTGCAGCGGCACCAGAATCGAGTCGGCGGCGGCCATCGCATTGACCGTGATCAGGTTGAGCGACGGCGGGCAATCGACCAGCACATAGGTGAAGTGGAAAGCGGGCGTGCCTTTGTTGATGTCGCCGAGGGCGACGCGCAGGCGGAAGGCACGATCCTTCTGCTGGCCGATTTCGAGCTCGAGGCCGGACAGGTCCATGGTCGACGGCGCGATGTGGAGCTGCGGCACGCCGGTCGGGATCACCGCATCGCGCATCGGCGCCTGGCCGGTCATTACGTCATAGGTCGAAGTCCGGCGCGCCTTGCGCTCGATGCCCAGGCCGGTCGAGGCGTTGCCTTGCGGGTCGAGGTCGACGATCAGGACGTGTTCGCCGATGGCGGCCAGCGCGGTGCCGAGATTGATT
>CAMAWF010000172.1 GCA_945861895.1 Rhizobium sp. Q54 | reverse complement strand
AGTAGCGGCATGAGGGCGCCGAATACCGGTCCCGAAGTTGCCGCCGGTGACGTGCTGCTGTCGGTCGAAGATGTGTCGCTGTCGTTCGGCGGCGTCAAAGCCATCTCCAATGTGTCGTTCGACATCCGCAAGGGCGAAATCCGCGCCATCATCGGGCCCAACGGCGCCGGCAAGACGTCGATGCTCAACGTCATCAACGGCTTCTATCACCCGCAAAAGGGGCGCATTTCTTTCAAAGGGCAGACCCGCTCGAAAATGCAGCCGTTCGAAGCCGCCTATGGCGGCATCGCGCGCACGTTCCAGAACGTGGCGCTGTTTCGCGGCATGACCGCGCTCGACAACATCATGGCCGGACGCTCGCTCAAGATGCACCGCGGATTTTTCTGGCAGTTGCTGCGCTACGGCCCAGCGATGACGGAGGAGATCGAGCATCGCCACCGGGTCGAGGAAATCATCGAATTCCTGCAAATCCAGGCGATCCGCCGCGTGCAGGTCGGGCGCTTGCCCTACGGTTTACAGAAGCGGGTGGAACTCGGCCGCGCGCTCGCCATGGAGCCGGAACTGCTGCTGCTCGACGAACCGATGGCGGGCATGAACCTCGAAGAGAAAGAGGACATGTCGCGCTTCGTGCTCGACGTCAACAATCATTACGGCACCACCATCGCGCTGATCGAGCACGACATGGGCGTGGTGATGGATTTGTCGGATCGCGTCGTTGTGCTCGACCACGGCATCAAGATCGCCGACGGCACCCCCGACGAAGTCAAGAGCAACCGCAACGTCATCGACGCCTATCTCGGCATCGCGCACTGAGGGCCGGTCTTGGACATTTTGTACAAAATCATCATCGACCCCTTTGTGCAGATGGGCGCAGCGCCGGATCTGCTGGTGCAGACTTTGTGGGAAGGCCTTGTCGGCGGCGTGCTTTATTCGCTGATTGCGCTCGGCTTTGTGCTGATCTTCAAGGCCTCCGGCGTGTTCAACTTCGCACAAGGCATCATGGTGGTGTTCGCGGCGTTGACGCTGGTCGGACTTTACGAGCTCGGCCTCAACGCCTTTGTCGCGCTCGGCTTGACCATCGTGGTGATGCTGGCGCTGGCCTGGACGGTGGAGCGCGTGGTGTTGCGTCCGCTCGTCAATCAGCCGGACATTATTCTGTTCATGGCGACGTTCGGGCTGACATATTTCTTGATCGGATTCGGCGAATTGATTTTCGGCGGCGATCCCAAGGTGATGATCGCCGAGGCGCTTTATCTGCCGAAGGGCCGCCTCGAATACAAAATTCTGGGCGGCTTCGTGACCTTGCAGAAGATCGATATCGCCGCCGCCATCATTGCGTCCTTGATGGTCGCCGGATTGGGGCTGTTCTTTTCCAAAACCCGCATCGGCCGCGCGCTGCGGGCGGTCGCCGATAGCCACAAGGCGGCGCTGTCGGTCGGCATCTCGCTCGAACAGATATGGGTCACCGTATGGTTTGCCGCCGGCCTGGTGGCGCTGGTCACCGGGATCATGTGGGGCGCGCGCTCCGATGTCTCCTTCGCGCTCGATATCATTGCGCTCAAGGCGCTGCCGGTGCTGATCCTCGGCGGCTTCACCTCGATACCGGGCGCCATCGTCGGCGGACTGATCATCGGGCTCGGCGAAAAGCTGGCGGAATTCTATTGGGGTCCGCTCGTGGGCGGCGGCACCGACAGCTGGTTTGCCTACGTGATCGCACTCATTTTCCTGCTGTTCCGCCCGCAGGGACTATTCGGCGAGAGAATCATCGAGCGCGTATGAGAGTGGAATAAGGGAACCATCGATGCTGTATCGCGAAGCAGGCCAATTCAAAACGAGCTACGCCGCCGATCAGGCGGTGTTCCCGATTTTGCAGGACCGGATCGGAGTGGCGGTCATTCTGCTCATTGCCTTCGTCGTCATACCGCTCACCGGCAACGATTTCATTCTCAACGCGGTGATGATCCCGTTCCTGATTTTTTCGCTCGCCGCGATCGGGCTCAATCTGCTCACCGGCTACACTGGACTATTGTCGCTCGGCACCGGCGCCTTCATGGGGGTCGGGGCCTATGCCTGCTACAAGCTCGCGACCATATTTCCCGGCGTCAATATCCTGATCTGGGTCATCGCATCCGGCTTCTTCGCCGCCGCGGTGGGTGCGATCTTCGGGCTGCCGTCGTTGCGCATCAAGGGCTTCTATCTCGCGGTGGCGACGCTGGCCGCGCAGTTTTTTCTTGAATGGTGCTTCACCCGCGTTGCCTGGCTCTACAATTACAACATCTCCGGCGCGATCGAAGTGCCGACGCGAACGCTGTTTAGCGTTCCGGTCACCGGCCCGACCGCGAGCGCGGCGACGCGCTACCTCATCGTGCTGACAATCGTCGTGGCGATGACGTGGATTGCCTCCAATCTGGTGCGCGGGCGCATCGGGCGCATGTGGATGGCGGTGCGCGACATGGATATCGCGGCCGAACTGATGGGCATCCGGCTGCTGCCGACCAAGCTGCTCGCTTTCGCGGTGTCGTCGTTCTACTGCGGGGTGGCCGGCGCGTTGATGGTATTTCTCTGGTATGGCGGCGCCGAGTCTACGGTTTTCTCCATCAACCAGAGCTTCATCATCCTGTTCATGATCATCATTGGCGGGCTCGGCAGTCTGCTGGGCTCGTTCCTCGGCGCGGCGCTGATTTATATTCTTCCGATCATCCTGCGTTTCGTGCCGGCCGAACTGGGAGTTCCGCTGCACGCGGCAACCGTCGAGCACATCACCTTCATGACGCTCGGCGCACTCATCATTTTCTTCCTGATCGTCGAGCCGCATGGCTTGGCGCGGCTTTGGCAGATCGGAAAACAGAAATTGAGGGTGTGGCCTTTCCCGTACTAACGGTGCACAATTGCTGCCAATTCCCGCCGTAAAGGGCCGCTTGACGGCCCGGCCGGCCGGGATGGCCTCTCGCCCGCTGCGAAGGGCGTCAGGGGCTTAACTCAACGCCGGCGCTCACAAGAACGCCGGTTTATAAACCAGAGGGAGAGACGCGATGCGCGTTAAGTACCTTATTCTCGGTCTTGCCTGCGCGGCCTTTGTCGACGGCTCGGCGCTCGCCACGAAAGCACAGGCGCAAGACAGCATCTACGTACCGCTGTTGACCTACCGCACCGGTCCCTATGCCGGGTCCGGCATCCCGATCGCCAATGGCATGCATGACTATTTGCAGATGCTCAATGAGCGCGACGGCGGCATCGGCGGCGTCAAGCTCAACATCGAGGAATGCGAAACCGGCTACGACACCAAGAAGGGCGTCGAATGCTACGAGTCCATCAAAGGCAAAAAGCCGGTGATGATAAACCCCTATTCGACCGGCATCACGCTGCAACTCATTCCGAAGGCTTCGGTCGATAAAATTCCGGTGCTCTCGATGGCCTACGGCCTGTCGGCCTCGGCCATTGGCAACGATTTCCCATGGATCTTCAATCCGCCTGCCACCTATTGGGACGGCCTCTCGATGATGTTCCGCTACATCGGCGGTAAGGCCGGCGGTCTCGACAAACTCAAGGGCAAGACCATCGGCTTCATCTTCCTCGAAAGCGGTTACGGCCGCGAGCCGATCCCGCTGCTCGAGCAGTTCGCCAAGGACTACGGCTTCACCGTGAAGCTCTATTCCGTCGCCGGCAAGGAAATGCAGGATCAGTCGGCGCAATGGCTTTCCGTCCGGCGCGATCGTCCGGATTGGATGATCATGTGGGGCTGGGGCGCCATGAACCCGACCGCGGTCAAGCGCGCGGCCGAGAACAGCTATCCGATGGATCGTTTCATCGGCATCTGGTGGTCCGGCAGCGATGACGACGCCCGCGGCGGCGGAACGGCGGCCAAGGGATATCTCGCGCTCAACTTCAACGGCCTCGGCAGCAATTATTCCGCCCACAACGACATCAAAAAATTCGTCGTGGACAAGGGCAAGAGCCAGGTCGAAAAAGATAAGTTCGGCGAAAATCTCTACAACCGCGGCATCTACAACTCGGTGCTGGTCGCGGAAGCGATCCGCAATGCGCAGAAAATAACCGGCAAAAAGGTTGTGGTCGGCGAGGATGTCCGCCGCGGCCTGGAGACGCTGAACATCAGCGCAGCGCGGTGGAAGGAACTCGGTCTCACGGACTTCGGTGCGCCGATCACCGCGGTGAATTGCGCGGATCACAACGGTCATCACTCCGCCTATATGCAGCAGTGGGACGGCGCCAAGTGGGTGAAGATCACCGACTACATTGCGCCGATGAAAGACCAGGTGCGTCCGCTACTTGAAGCTGCGGCCAAGGACTTCGTTTCGAAAAACCAGCCGTGGCCGAAGCGCACGGAACCCTGCGACAAGTCGTCGTAAGCCGACCAACCCCCTCTCCCCTTGCGGGAGAGGGGGTGCGCGGTAGCGCGGGGTGAGGGGTCAGCGAACCGTTTTCGACGTGGACCCCTCACCCGCCTCGCCGCGAGAGCGGCTCGGCACCCTCTCCCACAGGGGGAGAGGGAAA
>CAMAWF010000171.1 GCA_945861895.1 Rhizobium sp. Q54 | reverse complement strand
CGACGACTCGCGCCGACCAGGACGTCTGGACCGTGATGATGCGTTGGCAGCGTAGCTTCTGGCCCTGATCGGTTGATCAGCGTCTGACGCAAAAGGCCCCCGGCGGGAAACTGCCGGGGGTTTTTCTTTAGAGCATGATCCCGAAAAGTGGGAACCGGTTTTCGGAAAAGATCATGCTCAAACAAAAAAATAGAGCCAGACTCTGATTCAATTGGAGCGGATCAGACTCTAGCCGCGGGCGTACCGGGATCCTGCCAGTTTCCATTCAATCGACGTGGGTCGCGGCCTCACATTTTTTGGCAAATGCAACAATTCGCGTCATGACATCGGGCTCGGCCAATAGCGGCGCGTGCCCCTGATCCGCGACCTCGATGACATCCAGCTCGGAACGGCGCGCGCGCATCGCTTCCACCGTTGCCGCCGACAGGATGTCGGAATTGGCGCCGCGGATGACCATCGCCGGCACGCCGGCAAGCGCGTCGAATTCCTTCCACAGCGGCGGCAGCGGCTTTTCGAAATCGGCCCCTTCAAGGGTCTTGGCAAGTTTGACATCGTAATCGGGCACCAGCCGGTCACCCGCCTGCTTGAATGTGCAGCGGGCATTTAACAGCCAATCTTCCGCAGTGAGTTTCGGAAACTGGGCGCTGAACAACCGGCGCAGAATCTCGGCGCCTTCCTCGAAGCTGTTCGGCTGCGGCAGCTTGCCGACGTAGCTCTTGATCCGCATCAAGCCCTTCGGTTCGATCACCGGCCCGATATCGTTGAGCACGACGCCGGCGATCGCCGCCGGCCGCACGGTGGCGAGCAGCATCGCGAGAATCCCGCCGCGTGACGTGCCGACGAACAGCGCGGGCATTGCGTCGCACGCAGCGAGCACCGCCAGGATATCGGCGAGTTCCACATGAAAGGAATAATTCGCGGGGTTGCGGTCGTAGTCGGATTGCCCGCGGCCGCGATAATCCAGCGCGATGACGCGGCGCGGATGTGCGCCATCGCGCGATAAAGCCTGTGCCAGCGCATGGAAGTCGGCGCTCGTGCGTGCGAGCCCCGGCAGGCAGACCACGGGCAGTCCTGGCGCCGCGCGGCGGCCGTAGCTGCGCACGTGCAGCTTTAGGCCGTCACGGGCGGTGATGAAGGTGCTGGTAAAACCGTCGGATGTCTTATTTTCGGAGACCATTGCCGGCGAAATCTAGCATGAGGGCGAGCCCGGCGGCACGTGATTACGTGTCTCGGCGGTTGGGATACGCTCAATCCAATTGACCGGATCGATCCGGATAATTGTGCGCCTCAACTCACTGGTGCCCGCGCGGCGGCAACTGGTATTGTCATCGGCGAAGGACGCCACCGCTTGGCTTCCGATTACGCCGGCAAAAAAATGATACATAAGGTGGCTTTCCATGAATCGAAAAGCCCGGCGCGCTGCGGGAAAGCATGGCAAAGCCAAGGCTGCCGGGTCGCACGCTGAGCCGCAAACGGTCTCTAATGCTGCCCGCCTGTTCGCCATGGCGTTGCAATGTCATCAGGCGGGGCAACTGTTCGAGGCCGAGGGCTACTATCGCCAGGTTCTGGCGCTCGATCGCGCCCATGCTCGGACGTTGTATAATCTCGGCATTGTCGGCTTGCAGACGGGGCGGCCGGAGCTCGCAATAGAAAGCATTGGCCGCGCCATCGCAATGGAAGATGGCAACCCGGAATGGCACTACCATCTTGCCTTGGCCCTGCAGGCGGTCGGGCGCCCGGATGAGGTGATTGCGCATTACCAGCGCGCGGTCGCACTCAAGCCGGATTATGTCGAGGCGCTGACCAATCTCGGCAATGCGCTCAAGCAGCGTGGCCGTCTAGCTGAAGCTGCGTCCTGCTATGAGCGAGTGCTCGCGCTCAAGCCCGATTACGCCGACATCCATTACAATCTCGGCAACGTGCTGGCGCAACAGCAGCTGCCGGAGGAGGCGATCGACCGCTTCCAGCGGGCGCTGGCGCTCAAGCCGGAACTGGTGGAGGCGCTTAACGGTCTCGGCGTTTCGCTCATGGCGCTCGGCCGTGACGCCGAAGCCGCCGTTGCGCTCGAAGCGGCGCTCGCGCGCCAACCGAATATCGCCGAGGCCTGCATGAATCTCGGCAATCTCCACATGCGGCATGCGCGTTTCGAGCAGGCAGCGGCGCAATATCAACGCGCGTTGGCGCTGACGCCGGATTCCATCGCCACCCTGAATAATTTGGCGCAGGCCTTTCTGGCGGGGCGAAAAGTTGGGCCGGCATTTGAGGTCTTGCAGCGTGCGCTTTCAATCGGTGCAAATGCCGAAAGCAAAACGGTGTTTGTCCAAGCCCTGAAGGGGCTCACGGCCCTTCCGCAGACCGCAGAACTTGCCGGCCTCGTTCTACGCGCCTTGTCGGAACATTGGGGCCGGCCGGCTGATATCGCGCCGGCCGCCACTTTCCTGATCAAGCAGGATCCGATGATCGGCGAAGCGGTGCGGCGCGCGAACGAATCCTGGCCACGGCCGCTGTCGATCGCGGAGTTATTCGCGGCGGATTTCAGAATCGCCGCCGGCAACAGGCTGCTGATCGAATTGTTGCAGGCTGCGCCGGTCGCGGACATTGCGCTTGAGCGTCTGCTGACAACGGTCCGGCGCGCTCCTTAATGCCGCTATGGCAATGTCTGATGATATTGGCCCGGATGAATTGGCATTTTGCTGCGCGCTCGCGCGGCAGTGTTTCATCAACGAATATGTTTATGTCTGCGGCGATGAAGAGGCCGAAAAAGTTGAGCAAATGCGCAATGCGTTTGCGGCCGATCACGACATGCCATTGCTGCAGATCGCAGTTTCGGCGGCCTATGGATCGCTAGGAAAATTGCCGTCGGCGCAATCGCTCGCCGCGCGCACCTGGCCGGAGCCAATCGACAAATTGTTCGAACAGCAGGTCCGTGAACCGCTGGAGGAAAATCGTTTGGCGGCTGCGCTGCCGCGCCTGACGACAATCGAGGACGATGTATCGCGCAAAGTGCGCGAGCAATACGAGGAAAATCCCTATCCTCGCTGGATCGACATGCCGGGAGAAGTAACGCGTCTCGGCATCGAGCAATATCTGCGCGGCAATCTTCCCTTGGCCCGCTTGAGCGACGTTAGCAACGCCGCCGACGTCGATATTTTGATCGCCGGTTGCGGCACTGGGCAGCACTCGATCGAAATCGCGCGGCAGTTTTCGGGCGCGCGCGTTCTCGCAGTCGATATTAGTCTTTCAAGTCTCTCTTACGCCAAACGCAAATCGACGGCGCTGGGCGTCGCCAACATCGATTATGCGCATGCCGACATTCTTGAACTGGGGGCGCTGAAACGTAATTTCGATCTGATCGAATCCGCCGGTGTGCTGCATCATCTCGCCGATCCCATGAAGGGATGGCGGGTATTGGTGTCATGCTTGCGCCCCGGTGGCGTCATGTTCGTCGCGCTTTACAGCGAATTGGCGCGTCAGGACATCGTGGCCGTGCGCAACTTCATCGCCGAACGCGCTTATGGAACAAGCGCCGGCGATATCCGGCGCTGCCGGCAGGAGTTGATGGCGTGCGCGGAAGGGACGCCGCAACGCAATGTCACGCAATCGCAGGATTTTTTCAGCGCCAGCGAATGTCGCGATTTGTTGTTTCATGCGCAGGAGCATCGGCTGACGCTGCCGCAGATCGAGGCGTTTCTGACTGAGAACCGGCTGGAATTTCTCGGCTTCGAGGTCGATCCGCACTTGCGCCGCCGATATGCCGAGGCCTATCCGAAAGATGTCGCGATGATCGATCTCGGATGCTGGCACCAATTCGAGACCGCAAACCCGCACACTTTCGTGGGCATGTATCAGTTCTGGGTGCGAAAGCCGCGAGCTTAATTCGCCTCGCCGCGGCGCAGGTCCGTATCGATCAGCAGTTTGCCGCTGCCGCCGAAGCGGACCCGATAGACCTGCATGTTTTCCATGATCCGCGGCACGTAGTTGCGCGTCTCGGCGATCGGAATTCGCTCCAGCCAATCGATCGGATCGATTTTGGGATCGCGCGGATCGCCGTAGGCCGCGATCCACTGTTTCACACGCCCGCGCCCAGCATTGTAGCCGGCGAAAGTGAGAATATAAGAGCCGCGGTAATACTCGATGAGGTCGCCAAGCTCGGCCGCACCGAACTGCATGTTGTAGATCGGGTCCTTAAGCATGCGCACCTTGTCGTAGATCGCCTTGAACTTTTTGGCGATGTAGCGGCCGGCCGGCGGCGTCACCTGCATCAAGCCCATGGCCTGGGCATGCGAAACGACCTTCTGGTTGAAATGGCTTTCCTGGCGGGCGATCGAATAGGCGACGGCGGGCTCGATGGCCGGCCCGATGCGGGTGTATTCCGGCAGGCCGACGGTCGGATAGGCATAATGGTCGAGGGGAAGTCCGCGCCCATGCGCGCCTTTGCCGAGGTGCACCATGCCGCGGCCATCGCGATGGCGGGCCGCCAATTCGCCCAATGCCGCAATTCCGGCGATGTCGGTCGCGCTTTGGCCGAGCTCGGCCATGATCGAAGTTATCAGGTC
>CAMAWF010000170.1 GCA_945861895.1 Rhizobium sp. Q54 | reverse complement strand
CCGCCCAGAACCTCCGGAAACTGGCGAAACTGATACCGATACCGAACCTGAAACCAGCCTGACAGTACATCGGGCCGCCGGTCTAGCGCGCCGTCAACCTCGCGACGCGATCCGCCTCGATTTATTGCCGGACTTTTTCAACAAAATCGACCCGAAGCGGCCGTCAGTCGTGAAAACGCGATCCGTCGCTTTGTGTCGAAGCGGGCTTTAAGCGCTATACAAACGAGTAGACGATCAGGGAGAGGAACGATGGCGAAAATAACAAGGATGAACCCCGACGGTATTTCGAAGCCCTTTGCAAACTATTCTCATGTGGTGACAGTAGAGGGCGCGCAAAAGCTCGTATTCTGCGCTGGCCAGGTTGCAGCCGATGCGGACGGCAAAGTGTTGCCGCCTGACGATTTCGACGCGCAGGCCAAGATGGTTATGAATAATCTCGTAAAGGCGTTAGCAGCCGGCGGTGCGAAAATCTCCGACGTAACAAAGATTACGATCTATATCTGCAACCCGCATGATGTGCCGAAGGCGCGCGGTATCTTGCAGACTTATTTTTCCGATCACCCGCCTGGCAGCACGCTCTGCATCCTGCGTGGGCTCGCCAATCCCAATTTCCTGGTGGAGATCGAAGCGATCGCCGCCGTGTAACTTTCATATTCCACGGCTACCGCATCTTGGGCGGCCGCCGATCTTTGGAACAGGTTGCGATCATTCAACTCATGGCAATTTGAGACAAATGCCACGAGTTTCGTGATCGTCCGTTTTGATCGTTCTGAGACCTAGCGCCAATGCTAATGCTAAACTCCCATTCAACTCGGACACCTAATAGCGGACGGTCGCGCCTCGTTCTAGCCGTTCGCATCGGCCGGGGGCCGATCACAAGTGCGGCCGGGTGGTATTCGCTAGAGTACGTGAAATCCGCGTGGGAACTGCTGCAGCGAACGCGCCCCGTTCTCGGTCACAAGCAATAGCTGGCCGGTCTGAACTCCGGCCTTCCAGTCCTTTGTCACGACATTAGGCTGGACCACGAGGGCCATGCCGGCCTGCAATGTCAGGTCCGGAATTGCTCCCGCCGCCGGCCGGCTCGCCGTGCCGAGCACGGGGGGCAGATAGCCGCCGCCATAGCCATGCACAAGATCATCGATGATGGTGAACCCGGCGTCTTCGATCCGATGGGAGGCTGCGACGAGCTCGCGCGCATGCACGCCCGGGCGGATCAGCGCCAAAATGGTATCGAATACTTCGTCGGCTACCGCATGCAGCTCGCGGTAAAGTGCGTTTGGTTTGCAGCCGACAAAAAAACTTCGCAGAATTTGCCCGGTGTAACCCCAGTAGTCGACGCTAAGTTCGCAGGACAATATGTCACCGGTCGCCAGCTTGCGGCCCGATGGAAACTGCCGCGGCACCGCCACGTCGGGTGAGCCCATCGCGGTGCTATTGAAATAATGAATGAAGTTGGTGCCGCCGAGTGCGAGATAGCTCGCTTGCACCACCGCGCCGAGTTGCCGCTCGTCCATCCCCGGCCGCGCGCCCTCGGCCAAGCCGGTGACGGCGAGATCTGTTAGTTCGGCAGCAAGGCTTAGCCAGCGAACTTCCTCTTCCGACTTGACCAGGCGCGCCGTCGTATAGGCCTTGTTCATATCCACAAGTTGGAAGCGCGAAGCCAGCATGGTCGCTTGGCCGATAGGTACGCGGCCTATAACGCCAACCCGCATAGAACCCTTTGCGGTATTGGCAATAGCATCGGCGGCCTGTTGCGTGGCGCTCACGTCACCCCACAGGACTTCTACGTTCCAGGCAAGCTGCCGCGCCAACGGTAAATGATTGAAGTGTTGGATGAATATACGGCGCGGGGCGCCAGGCACTATCAACGTGACCGCCTCGGCGGTTACCGGCCAACCGGTGATCCAGCCATTGGCAGTGCCAGCCCGCATTGCCTCGACGACGATCAGTGCGTCAAGCTCTTGTGTTGAGACGATGTTGGACAACACGCCTTCGCGCCGCTTCATCTCGCCATCGGAAAAACGTGGAAACACGGCGTCGATGAGATCAGCGTAGCGGACGCGGATGTCGTCCTGTTGTTGCTTAACGGATTTCATGAGGTGTTTCGCTGATTGCCATGCAGCCCGTTGTCGAGCTGCATGGCCGTTCAAGGGCGAGGAATCCTACTTCGAAAACGGCTTCTCGGTATTGAGCCGCTGCAGCGCTTCTTTGGCGATGCTGAGGTCGAAAAGGCGTTCAGAGGTGACTTTCTTTTCAATATAGTCGTAGTAGTTGGCCCAGTAGTCCTGCATCTTCATGATCGAGGCGACATTGGGTTTGCCGTCTTCGTTAACATATGACCAGTTCGGGGCAATCGCCTTCACGGTCTCCGGATTCTTGAGCGCTGTTGTTTTCGCAAGAATATCGACGATGTCCTGGTGCTTTCCTGGATCGGCCGCCGCGGCGTTGAATTCTTTGGCACCCTGGAGATAAGCCATGGCGAAGCGCACCAGCAGATCGCGCTTGTCTCGGATAAGCTCCTGACGCGTGGCGAACACGCCAATCGTGCCGTCCGGGTCAATCTTATCGCCGGTTACGATCATCGGACCCCAGCCATTCTTCTCCGCAAAGAATCCGAACTGGTAAGCGAGGTCGGTGGCGTCGACTTGGTTTTGCCCAAGCATCTTCATCAAATCGGGTTGCGGGATGTTGAAAATCCACTGCACGTCTTTTCTTGGATCCAGGCCCGCGTTCTGCAATGCCAGGGAGAAGACGTACTGGTTTATGCTGCCGGTGCCGCTCACCCCGATCTTCTTGCCTTTGAGCTTGCCGATATCGGCTGCCGTCTTGACGCCAGCTTCGGCCATCGCCTTGCTGACATTGATCACCGTATAGCCGCGTCCGCTTTTGTTGTTCCCGCGGTCCAAAATGACCACAAGCGGCGCACCGCGCGCGATGCTGTTGAACAGGCTGGCGTTGGCGGTCATGAACGAGATGTCGAGTTCGCCGGCAATCAGCGCAGGCACTGCCTGCTGGCCGTCCATGAACATCCGGGTTTGGATTTCGAGGCCAAGTTTTTTGAAGTAACCCTTTTCATTGGCGATGAGGAACCCGCCTCCGGTAATGAACGGGCCCTCGCCGATGCGCAGCACGTCGGCCGCATGTGCGACCTGTGTCAGCGAAAGCGCCGCCCCGAATACTGCCGATAACATTGCCGATATTTTCATCACGCACTCCTTGGTTGAAGTTGCTGTCAAAAAGCTCTGTCGCACGCTACGCCTTGCTTGCCGTCTTGCCGGCTGTCCAGGAGGACTCCAGACGGTGAGAAAGTCCGGCGCGGCCGATGATGTCGCGACCTACTTTCTCAGCCTCGGCGAGAATTTCCTCAGGGACAGGCCCATGCTTGAACTGGCCATCGCGATAGACAATCTCACCGTCGACCAGCACCGCCTTGGCGTCGGTTCCCTTGCCGGCACTAACGAATGCCGATAGCGGCCGCTGCAGAGGCCCGACATGGCGCCGTCGCATATCGAACACGGCGACGTCGGCCCGCTTGCCAGTCTCGAGCGATCCGATTTCGGATTCAAGCCCGGCGGATCGGGCGCCTTCGATGGTCGCCATTTCGACGGCCCGTTCGACCGACATTCGCGTCGGATCGAGGTGGCGTTGGTTCTGAAGCAGGATACAGGCCTTGATCTGTTCAAACATGTCGTCCGTGTAGTCGACCATCGGGCCGTCGGTGCCCAGTGCTGTGACAACGCCCTTGGTCGCAGCAACTCCGGCGGGACCGATGCCGCCGCCACGGATGGCTTCGCTTGTCGGGGTGTAAACGAGGCTGGCGCCGACATGGGCCATATGTTCGAGGTCCAGATCAGTACAGTGGATGCAATGAGCAAGGATCCACTGCTTGTCGAGCACGCCGAGCTGCATCAGGTAGCGCACATCGGTACGACCGGTCTCGCGCAAGTGCTTGAGGAATCCTTTTTCCAGCGAAAACGTTCCGCCGGCAATATGACTGCTAATGCGGATTTCCAAATCACGAGCCAGTGCGTAGCCGTCGACAATAAGTTGTTCGGTGCTCATACCGGAGGCGGTCCAGTGCGCATTGGCTTCGATCACCATAGCCATGCGCACCAGCCCGTTCCGTTTGCCGTGCCAGCGCTGTACTTCCTCCTTCAAGGCGGCGAGGGATTCGTCGAGTGACAAGGGATGGCCTAAAAAACGTGGATTTCGGCTGCGCAGTTCCTTGGCAAAAATCTGGCGAATGCCGAGTTCGGCCTGCGGCTCGATGATTGCTTTTACGGTTTCGGGCGTGGTCACCGTCACGGAATGATTGAAAGAACAGGTCGTCCCGGTGGCCAGCATTTCCATGCCGCACTGGTAGCTGGCGACGCGCATGGCGTCGTCCGAGAGCTTGGCAACGAGCGGAAAGACCAGATCGGTGATCCAATCCTCAAGCAACAATCCGTCCGCCAGCCCCTTGAACAATACGTACCAGTGATGCTGATGCATATTGATGAGGCCTGGCATCACCAGACAGCCCGTTGCGTCGATCACTTCGTCGTAATCACGCTCAGATAAATCGCCGATGCCAGACGTTACGCTCTGTATACGCCCATC
>CAMAWF010000169.1 GCA_945861895.1 Rhizobium sp. Q54 | reverse complement strand
CATAGCTGACTTCGATGCCACGTTGCGCAAGCAGTTCCTCGACGTCGCGAAAGCTCAGCGTAAATCGGAAGTACAGCCACACCGCCTGCCGGATGACGTCAGCGGGAAATCGGTGCCGCTTAAATGAAATCGACGCCATTCAGCCCTCCGCTCGCGCACCGAATCGGCGCAAACGGAGAAAAGTTAGCGTTAGACTGACAGCACCAAATCGCCAGCCTTGGGCGTCAATGCTTTCGCCCGTTGCGGGAAGTCCCCTCGCCGATCATGCGGTTATTGCTGCACAAGAACGTCTATCTTGCTGCCGAGACAAATCAGAAAACACGTTCTAAACTGTCTATCGTTTGAGATGATCGGACGGGCGAGGTCCGGGAGTCGCGGCCAGCCCCGGCAATGTGAGGGCAGTGGAATGAAACGCTGGGGCAAGTTCGTAGTTCTCGGAGCCGGCGCGATCGGGCTGACCGCAATCGTGGCCGCGGCCTTGATTTCGTCCGTTGCGCCGTCCGCGCCTTCTGGTGTTGCGGCCGAAACCGAAACCAAGCCGCCCATGGCGTTGGCGCGGCAAGGTTATTTCTACGCCGGCGGGCATTACGACAGGAATCATCCCGAACAGCATATCGTCGGGCAGGCCTATGTCGAATACCGTATTCCCCAGGATCTCAAGCATCCGTTCCCGATTGTGATGGTGCATGGCGGCGGCGTACACGGTGCGACCTGGCTGTCGACGCCCGATGGCCGCGAAGGTTGGGCGCAATATTTCGTGCGCAGAGGCTACGCGGTTTACATCGTCGATCAGGTCGGTCGCGGACGCTCGCCATTTATTCCCGAAGTCTATGGCGAGCGCAGCTCTCAATCGCTTGAATACGTGCTGCAAAAATTCACCTCGCAGGAGAAGCACAGGATTTGGCCGCAGGCCGCGCTGCACACCCAGTTTCCCGGCAGCGGCGAACCGGGCGACCCGGCGCTCGACCAATATTGGGCGGGCGACGTGCCCGGTATGGAAAACCGGATGATGCAATCGCAAATGAACATCGACGCGCTTGTATCCTTGCTCGACAAGATCGGGCCGTCAGTCATCCTGGTACATTCGCAGTCGGGCGTTTATGCGTGGCCGGTGGCGCAGGCGCGTCCGTCTCTGGTGAAGGCCATCGTCGCCGTCGAGCCCAACGGGCCACCTGTGCATGATGTCGTGGTCCACAGCGCGCAGCGTTTCGATCAGCCCTGGGAAAATACGATCCAGCAAACGAAGGACGACTGGTATCGCGACAATCCGGCGGTGAAACGCTGGGGTCTCACCAGTACGCCCCTGAAATACGACCCGGAGGTCACCGAGGAATCCCCGCTCCGGTTTGTCCAGGAAGCCGCGCCGCAAAGCCGCGATCTATCGCGCTGCTGGAAACAGGAAGAACCGGCCCGCCCGCTCGTCGATGTCGCTGGCAGGCCGATCCTGGTGCTCGAGGGCGAGGCTTCGTTCTATGCAGGCTACAACCACTGCAATGTGCAGTATCTCGAACAGGCGGGCGTGGCCGTCGATTTCATCAAGCTGGCCGACATCGGCATTCACGGCAACGGCCACATGATGATGCTGGAGAAGAACAGCGATTCCGTCGCCCAGGTCATCGTCGACTGGATGGAAAGGAACGTCACGCCGCTGGAACACGGTGCGCCGCCGCGCGTCGCTGAGGATTCGCCCAAGCCGCCGATCCTGCTCAAGACCGAGGGCAATTTCTATTCCGGCGGCCGATACGACAAGGAACACGCACAACAGCACATGATCTGGCAGATCTATGTCGAGTATCAGATTCCGGCCCGGCAAACGCATCCTTACCCGATCCTGATGGTCCATGGCGGCGGCCAAACCGGTGCTGGCTGGCGCTCGACCGCGGACGATCGCGAAGGTTGGGCGCAATATTTTCTCCGCCGCGGCTACGCCGTTTATGTTGTCGATCAGGTGGGGCGAGGCCGCTCGCCCTATGCGCCCGAGGTGTACGGCCCAACCGGCGCCCAGCCGCTGTCCTATGTGCTGGAAAAATTCACCTCGCAGGAGAAATATAAGGCTTGGCCGCAGGCCGCGCTGCATACGCAATGGCCGGGCAACGGCGAACCCGGCGATCCGACCTTCGATCAATATTGGGCCTCGGACGCGCCGGCGATGACTGCCGGCGTTCCGGAATCCGCCAACAACATCGTGGCCCTCGCCGCGCTTCTCGATAGGATCGGGCCGGTCATCCTCCTCGTCCATTCGCAATCGGGCGCGCTCGCTTGGCCGCTGGCGCAAGCGCGGCCCAATCTGGTGAAGGCCATCGCCGCCGCCGAGCCATCGGGTCCGCCCGTGCATCAGATTGTCGTGCGCAGCAGGGAACAGCGCTTCGGCGTCGGATGGGACGAAGCCTGGAAACAGAACGAAGAAGATTTCTACCGCGACATTCCGCGCGAAAAGACATACGGGCTTGGCTACGTGCCGCTGCAATATGTTCCCGCCGTCACCGCGGAATCGCCGCTTCGTTTCGTGCAGGAAGAAAAAGCGCAGGCGCCGGATTTCGCTCGCTGCTGGCGCCAGGGAAAACCCACGCGCAAGCTTGCCCTCGTCGGCGACCGCCCTATCATGATCCTGCGCACGCCGGCCTCGTTCTACACCGGCTACAATCACTGCAATGTCCAATATCTCGAACAGGCGGGCGTCAAAGTGGAGCACATCAAGCTCGATGCGCTCGGCATCCAGGGCAACGGGCACATGATGATGTTCGAAAAGAACAGCGACGACGTCGCTCAGGCAATCCTCGACTGGATCGAAAAGGTCATGGCGCCGATCGAGGCGCGGGCCGACAGGTAGAGCTCCTGGATCGCTACGCTCGATTCGTACGTGAAGTGGTCTGCTTTGAGGAAACTGCGCCGATTTAGATGACTGGCGCTTTCTTACCGACTGACGGACCGAATGTTCGCGTTACCACCTATGTCCGGTATTGGCGCCGAGACGAGAGACATGAACCAGGCCGACAGAGCTGAGGCGGTGCGGAAGGTCTGACATGGGCTGTAGGGCAAGATTTGGTATAACGTCCGATAAAGAAGTTACGTCGCGCGGCACAATATCGAGCGGTACGCCGGGAATGCTTGCGGCAAATCCTCGGCGGTTGATTCCGCGGTTACGTCTGAATAGGAATCGCGGATAGGCTGGCATTCGGCCGCGAAAAGGGCGAGAATCATGAACGTAGCCGCTATGCCTGCAGCACGCTGGGCCGTTCGCCGACTGGCAGCGGCGGCCGTCGCTACTTCCATCGCTCTCTTGCCCATGGCCGCACAGCCGCACGCCGCACCCGCGACGCCGGCCACCGCCGCGAAGGGCCCGCTCGTCATCGCCAAACAGAGTTTTTTCTATATCGGCGGCCAGTACGATCACATGCATCCCGATCGCCACGTGATCGGACAGATGTATGTCGAGTATCAGATTCCGCAGGATCTCAAGCATCCGTTTCCGATCGTGATGGTGCACGGCGGCACCGCGACTGGCCTCGAATGGAAAGGCACGCCGGACGGACGCGAAGGTTGGGAGCAGTATTTCCTTCGTCGTGGCTATGCGGTGTATGTCGTGGATCAAGTGGCCCGCGGCCGTTCCCCCTACGAGACGCAGGTATACGGAAAGGCGACGTCGCAGACGACACAATACATTTTGGAGCGCTTCACAGCGAGCGAGAAATTCAATTTATGGCCGCAGGCTCACCTGCACACGCAATGGCCGGGCAACGCGGAACCGGGCGATCCGTCCTATGACAGCTATGCCTCCTCAAACGCCGCCTCCATGGACGATCGCGACGCGCAGGACGCCATGAATGTCCGTGCGCTCGACATGCTGCTCGACAAGGTCGGCCCTTCGATCCTGTTCGTGCATTCGCAAGCAGGACAATATGCATGGCCACTGGCGCAGGACCGGCCGGCGCTTGTCAAAGCCATCGTCGCCATAGAACCGGCGGGACCGCCGGTCCATGATGTCGTCATTAAGGGTGGCGAACCGCGGTTCGGCGTCACATTTGAAGAGGCCGCTAATCAGGACGACGCAAAGGATCAGTTCCGCGATTCGCCCCAACGCAAGAGCTACGGCCTTACCAATCATGTGCTGGCTCACGCACCGGGGGTTTCGCCGCAGTCGCCCCTGGCCTTCGTGCGACAGGTCGAGGCGGACGGGCCGGATTTGGCGCGCTGTTGGCGCCAAAAAGAACCTGCCAAAAAGCTTGTGGCAATCGGGGACCGTCCAATCGTCTACATTGCCGCGGAAGCGTCGTTTTTTGCGCCTTACAGCCATTGCACTGTGGCCTATCTCGAACAGGCCGGGGTGCATGTGGATTTCATCAAACTCGCGGATATCGGCGTTAGGGGAAACGGCCACCTGATGATGTTGGAGAAGAACAGCGATCAAATCGCTCAGGTGGTTGCCGACTGGCTGGAAACGACGATGGCGAAGACGGAAGCGGATCAGCGCGGCGCTGCCCGCTGAGCGCGGGGCCCGTCTCGTCGGGCCAATTGCGCGCGGTCTGACCAGGGGGCGTGGACATATTCCGCCCCCGCATGAGCACATTGGATGGTGGGCACTGTCTCAGTTTGAATTCCGCTTGTGACCCGAGTGGCGCGCCGCAGATGGATTCAAGCTCCCGGCAGCCGACGCAGATTGTCCTACATTGAAGGCGACGATCTCCTTGACCCACCCCTTAGGGCTTGACGTAGGTTGGCAAAAATAGAGTCCGACGTTTCTATCAAACGGTTGAAACGGAGGACGAAGATGGAACGGATACCTAAGGGGATTTACACGCAGGAATTTCGGGGTGAGGCAGTCCGCCTACATGAGGTTGAGGGTCTGACGATCCC
>CAMAWF010000168.1 GCA_945861895.1 Rhizobium sp. Q54 | reverse complement strand
ACGCTTGCCATGTGGCCTTTGTGATATTCGTTCGGCCCAAACACGTTGAAAAATTTAAGCCCGGCCCAATGCGGCGGCAATTTTTCTTTCTTGGCGAACCGCTCGGCGATGGCGAGATCGAACAGATGCTTGCTCCAGCCATAGAGGTTCATCGGCTTGAGTTTGTTCAGTGCGTCGGGCGTCCAGGCGTCGTCGAATCCCGCCGTGCCGTCGCCATAGGTCGCAGCCGACGAGGCGTAGATAAAGGGCGTGCGCGTCGCCGTGCACCAGTCGAGCAGCTTGAGCGAGAGGCGAAAATTGTTCTCCATCACCAGATCGGCATCGCTCGCCGTGGTGTCGGAGATGGCGCCCATATGAATAACGGCTTCGAGCTTTCGGCTGTCGAGCCAAGGCAACAGATCGGCCGGAGGCACCACATCCGCGACCTGGCGCTTGCCGAGATTGCGCCACTTGTCGTCGCTGCCGAGAAAGTCGTTGACGACGATGTCGGAACGCCCGGCCTCGTTAAGGCTCGCGATCACGTTCGACCCGATGAAACCGGCCCCGCCGGTGACCAACAGCATCCAGGACCCTCGCCGACGCGCCTTCCTTTGCCCCAGACCGGCCGCCCACGCAACGCCGCGCCGGACATAGACCTAACGGCCCCGCAAACGGCTATTGTCGGCGCCTGGACAGGCCGCGGGCGACCGCGCTATCGCGGCTTTCACGCGCGTTAGAAGGCAATCAGCGGGCCTGCCCAAGAATAGCAATGAACTCTAATTCATTTCATAGCAAGAGTGATATTGGCGCATTGCCCGGCATAGAGCCGGTCCTGATCGTGCCCTACATGTGGATCGGCGATTTCGTACGCAGCCATTCGGTGGTGAAACTGCTGCGCGCCCAGATGCCCGGCCGGCCGGTGGATATGCTCACCAGCACGCTTTGCGCCCCGTTGGTCGATTACATGCCCGGCGTGCGAAAATGCATCGTCAGCGACCTCCCCCGTGGCCGCCTGGCGCTGCGGCAGCAAAAGGCGCTCGCAGATCGCCTTCGCGGTGAAGGCTATGGGCAGGCGCTGGTCATGCTGCGGACCTGGAAATCGGCGCTGGCGCCATTTCTCGCCGGAATTCCCCGCCGCACCGGCTTTGCCGGTGAAGGCCGCTTGCTGCTGCTCAACGACCTGCGCTGGGGAGAGCGCAGCCTTGAGCGGATGATCGACCGCATGGGCGCGCTCGCTTTGCCGAAGGGCGCGCAACTGCCCGCGGACTGGCCGCTACCTGAACTGGTAGTGCCGGCGGATGAGATTGCAAAATGGCGCAGCCGTCAGGGCTTGCGCGACGGCGGCGGCGCAGTCGTGACGCTGGCCCCCGGTGCGGTCGGTCCGGGCAAGGCCTGGCCGCCCGGCCATTACGCCGAACTGGCCCGCCTGCTTACCGCACAAGGCATCAATGTGTGGGTGATCGGCGGGCCGCGCGAAACAGCCATCGCCGCTCAGATCGCGGAGGCAGCAGGTCCCCTCGCCCGCAATCTCACCGGCGACGATTTGCGCAACGCCATTCTCGCCTTGCGAGCCACCACCGCTGCGGTGACCAACGATTCCGGCCTGATGCATATCGCAGCGGCACTCGGCACGCCGACGATTGCTATTTTTGGGCCCACGAGCCCGCGGCTCTGGGCGCCGCTCAATCCGCTTGCAGCCATGATCGAGCCGCCAGAGGAAAAGTCTTTCGCGGATGTTCGCGACCGGCGCACGGCCGACATTACGCCGGCCCAGGTCATGGATGCCGTGCGGCGCGTCCTCGACGGCAAGTTATTAGACGGCAAGTTATGAACGCGATCGGCGCATCCCGGCCGGGCGCTTTTCTCGACCGCGATGGCGTCCTCAATCACGACGACGGCTATATCGGATCGCACGACCGCGTCCGCTGGATGCCCGGCATTGTGCCCGCAATTTGCCGTCTCAATGAGGCCGGTTATTTCGTGTTCGTGGTTTCCAACCAGTCCGGCGTTGCGCGCGGATATTTCTCCGAGCAGGACGTCGAAGCGCTGCAATCCTGGATGCGCAGCGAACTCGCCGCACAGGGCGCGCGCATCGACGACATGCGCTATTGCCCGTTCCACCCCGAGGCGACCGTCGCCGCATATCGCCGCAATTCCGACTGGCGAAAGCCCGCCCCGGGCATGATCCTCGACCTGATGCAAGCCTGGCCGGTTGAACCCGCGCGCAGCTTTCTCATCGGCGACAAGCCAAGCGATCTCGCTGCGGCGCGCGCGGCAGGCATTGCGGGTTATCAATTTACCGGCGATGACCTCGCCGCACTGGTGGAGACGTGCCTTACCGCGCACAAAGGCTGAGTCCGCGCTCGACAGCCTCTCGCGTCGCGTCAAAGCTGGCGGTAGAACGCGGCGATCTTCTCGGCCTCGGCGTCCACGCTGAATTCCGCAATCACGCGCGCACGCGCGCGCCGTCCCATTTCCGCCGCGCGGGCCGGCTCGCGCATCAACGGCCGCAGCGCTTCCACCAGCGCATCCACATCGCCCGGCGGCACCAGCACGCCGGTATCGCCTTGCGTCACCACCTGTTCCGCGGCACCCGCCCGCGCCGCGACCAGACCGGCGCCCGCCGCCATCGCCTCAAGCAGCGTCAGTCCGAAACCTTCGACGCGCGAGGTGAAAGCATAGATCGAAATCCGTTGATACCATTGCGGCACGTCTTCGATCGGCAGTTCACCGAGAAAGCGCACACGATCCTGCAATCCGGCATTCTGCGCGCGCCGTTTGAGCGCGGCGGCAAAAATCCGCTGATCGCTCGTGATCGGTCCGATGACCAAAGCGGTAAAGTCGGGATGCTCCGGCAGCAGCCGGCACATTGCTTTGACGAAAACGTCGGTGCCCTTTTGCGCGCGCACGCGGCCGAAACAGCCGATGCCGTATTTTCCGGGAAGCCCGGTTGCGGCGAATGCCGCTTGGCGATCGGCCGGCGGCGAATATGTCTGCGCGTCGATGCCGTGCAGGATCACTGTCGACTCGCGTCGAAGGAAGGACGCCGCCGCAGCGCTGGCCGCGATCACCGCATCCATGCGCGCGATCAGCCGCCGCGTAATCCAGGTGTGCCGGCGCTGCGCCGCCGAAGTAAACACCAGCTTGAGCGGCCAGCCCAACAGCCTGAGCAGCAGGCCAGCCAGCATTTCATCGTTGCGGCGGGCATGCCAAACGCACGGCCGTGTCCGCGGCGCCCGGCGCAGGCGCAGAAAGTCGCGCAACGACAACGGCACAATGCCGTCCGGCCGGTGGCGGCCAAGCCATGCGGCGCGGCACAGGCGCGCCAGCCGCGGCGCGATCATGCGATTGGTCGCCGTCACCCCCGAATAGCGCCAATGCAGGTTCGGAATTACGACTTCGAGTTCGTTCAATGCCTGATTGTCCATCACGCCGGCCGTAGAAAAGAGAGCATTGTCGTGGCCATAAAGGTTGCGTTAAGCATAGCCGGTAATGGCGCGCATGAACTCAGTGAAATAACGCCGCTTTCACGGCGCGTCGCTAGATATCATCGGCAACGCTCATAGCAGAGACGCCTAGCATGACCATCCTGGTCACCGGTGGAGCCGGTTATATCGGCAGCCACATGGTTCACGAACTGGCCGATGCCGGCGCAGGCGTGATCGTCCTCGACGACCTGTCCACCGGCCATGCCACTGCATTGCCGAAATCCGTTGCACTGACCGTGGGCAGCACCGGCGACAGCGATCTCGTCGCCGCATTGATCGCCAAACACCGCGTCAGCGCGATCGTCCATTTCGCGGCATCGGTCGTGGTGCCGGATTCCTTGCGCGATCCGCTCGGCTACTACCGCAACAACACCATAAACACTTGCCTGCTGCTCGGCGCTGCGGTCGCCGGCGGCGTGCGGCATTTCATCTTTTCCTCCACCGCCGCCGTCTACGGCAACCCGGAAAAGATCCCGGTGGGCGAGGATGCGCCGAAGCAACCGATTTCTCCCTACGGCAGTTCCAAGCTGATGTCCGAGGCCGTGCTGCAAGACACCGCGCGCGCGCATGGGCTGGGTTTCGTCATCCTGCGCTATTTCAATGTCGCGGGCGCCGATCCGAAATTGCGCACGGGGCAATCCTCGCCCGGCGCCACCCATCTCATCAAGGTCGCGGCCGAGGCCGCCGTCGGAAAGCGGCCCAACATCGCGATCTACGGCACCGATTATCCGACGCCGGACGGCACCTGCATCCGCGACTATGTTCACGTCACCGATCTTGTTCGCGCGCATTCCAGGGCGCTCGACTATCTGCGAGGCGGCGGCGCGAACGCGATCTTCAACTGCGGCTATGGCCGCGGTCATTCCGTGCGCGAGGTGCTTGCCGCGGTGAAACGAATCTCTGGCAACGACTTTCCGGTGGAGGCCGCCGGCCGGCGCGCAGGCGATCCAGTCAATCTGGTTGCCGACGTTCGGCGCCTGCGCGCGACACTCGACTGGAAGCCGCAATACGACGATCTCGACACTATCGTCGCACATGCGCTCGCCTGGGAACGCCGGTTGCAGGCCGGCGGCATGCAAAAATAATCCGCAAGCGGCCGCGGCGGCGAGTTCGCATACCTTTTAGCTTGCCTTTTTGATTGAAAATTTCGACCGGGGCAGGCAAGGGAATGCAATTCTCGGCGCCGGGCGGCCACGGCAGGCCTCACGCGTTTCAGATGAAAGTCCCGGAACCGGTGGACGGCGAATGACCGAAATTGGCAATTCAGCTGCGAACGACGTGCGCTACCGGCCCTATGCGCTGATCAAGCGGCTATTGAGCGAGCAAGGCCGCGCGCATTGGCGGCAATACACGCTGGCGTTTTTGTTCATGGCGGTGTCCGCCGCCTGCACCGCCTACAGCGCCTA
>CAMAWF010000167.1 GCA_945861895.1 Rhizobium sp. Q54 | reverse complement strand
AGCCAGAACTGCGCGCTGGTGCCGAACCAGTGGCCAAGGCGCAGCGCGGTGTCGCCGGTGATCGAGCGCTTGCCTTGCACGATTTGCGTAATCCGATTTGGCGGCACGCGCAATTGGCGCGCAAGCTCGGTCGGCGTGACCGCAATCTCTTCCAGCTCCTCCGCGAGGATTTCTCCGGGATGGATGGCGGGTCGGCGCATGGACTGAATTTAGACTACAATCAGTATCAATGGAATCGTCATGGCCGGGCAACCGGGGCCGGCCGAAAGCTGGACCCGGATGCCCGGCGATGACAGAAAGACCAAGATTTCCGTTCGTCCCCGCGAAAGCGGGGACCCAGGCTGGATTCCCGCGTGCGCGGGAATGAGCGGAGGAGCCTATTCCGCGAACGTCAGCTTCGCCGCCTTGACGACGTCGACATAGTTCTTGATGTCGGCGTCGATCATCTTGCGGAAATCTTCGCCGGAGTTGCCTCTCGGGTTGACCGCCATCGCCTTGAGCTTTTGCTGCACGCCGGCATCCGCAATGGCGCGCCGCAGTTCGCTCTCCAGTTTCTTGACGATCACCGGCGGCGTGCCGGCGGGCGCGAAAAATCCGCTCCACAGATGAATGTTCACGTCGGGAAATCCGACTTCCGCCATGCTCGGTACATCCGGCAGTTCCGCCGAGCGCGCCGATCCGGTCACCGCCAGGGCGCGCACCTTGCCGGACTTCGCCATCGGCACCACCGGCGGGCCGTCGGAGATCGTCAGCAATGTCTGCTCGGACAGCACACTGAGCACCGACTCGTTGCTGCTCTTGTACGGAATCGCCTGCCCCGGCATTCCGGTTTTCAGCTTCAACAGCTCGGTCGTGATGGTGAAAGCGGGCGACGACGTCGCATAATTCGCCTTGCCGGGATTGGCCTTCGCCCAGGCGACAAGCTCCTTCACCGTTTTCGCCGGATGATTGCCCGGCACCACCAGGATCAGCGGAAACGACGCGATCATCGTCAGCGGCACGAAGCTTTTGGTCGGATGATAGGCAAGCTTCGGATAGATCGCGGAAGCAATCGACATCGGGCCGCTGGCGCCGACCATCAGCGTGTAGCCGTCGGCCGGCTGGTTCGCGGCATGTTCGGCGGCGAGACGCCCGCCGGCGCCCGGCCTGTTCTCGATCACCACGGTTTGCCCGATATTCTCCTGCAATTTTTGTCCGACCAGGCGCGCGAAAATATCGTTGCCGCCGCCGGCCGCGAAGCCGACCACGATCCGGATCAGTTTATTGGGATAGTTCGCATCGCCTTGCGCGCGCGTTGCGGCCGTCGCTGCCAGCAGCGCCAAAAGCGCGAACAGCGTCTTCGAGATCATACGCCGAAAGTTCATCATGCTCTCCCCCGCCTTTACGTCCGCCGCGTCGCTTATCGGAGCTTGCGGAAGCCCAAGCATACACCGCCCCGCCGCCGCCGGGCTAGCCAAACTGCGCTCGCCTGCAATTGCTGTGCTAACGTGCGGCCGACGCCCTTAAGCCCCCGGTTCGGGTTCCGCGATGTCCCTGCCCCTCACGCCCGCCGCCGTTCCCGCCCGGCCCGGCGACCTGTTCGGCCATCCGAAAGGACTGACGTTCCTTTTCACCACGGAAATGTGGGAGCGATTTTCCTATTACGGCATGCGCGCGCTGCTCGTGCTCTACATGGTGAAATATCTGCTGCAGCCGGACCGCGCCGAAAATGTGATCGGGTTGGCGGCGCTCAGAAGCGCGCTTGAATTCCTGTTCGGCCCGCTCGACATTCAGCCGCTGTCCTCGCAAATCTATGGCCTGTACACCGGGCTGGTTTATTTGACGCCGGTGTTCGGCGGCCTGCTCGCAGACCGCGTCTGGGGCCAGCGCAAAACCGTCATCGTCGGCGCCGCCCTGATGGCGGCCGGGCATTTCATGATGGCGTTCGAGCAACTGTTTTTGTTTGCGCTGCTGGTACTGATCCTCGGCAACGGCGCCTTCAAGCCGAACATCTCGACGCAAGTGGGCTCGCTCTATGCGCCCGGCGACCCGCGGCGCGACCGCGCCTTCTCGATCTTTTATGTCGGCATCAATCTCGGCGCGTTCCTGGCGCCGCTGATCTGCGGCACGCTGGGCGAAGAAATCGGCTGGCATTATGGCTTCGCCGCCGCCGGTGTCGGCATGACGCTCGGGCTTGTCATCTATCTCTGCGCTTCGCCGCTGCTGCCGCATGACGAACTCACGAAAAGCAAAGCATCGGGCACGCCGCGCACTTTCGGGCGCGACGAATGGCGCGCGGTGGGCGCGCTCGTCATGCTGTCGCTGCCGGTGACGTTCTTCTGGGCCACCTACGAGCAGCAGGGCAACACCATCGCGCTTTGGGCCGATGGCTACACCGACCGCACGGTCGATTTGCTGTTCTGGAGCGGCGAAATTCCCACCACCTGGTTTCAGTCGTTCAATCCGTTCATGATCTTCGCGTTTACGCCGTTCATCATCGCGTTGTGGACATGGCAAGCCGTGCGCGGCCGCGAGCCCTCGACCGTGGCCAAGATGGCTTACGGCTGCTTCTGGAATGCGGCGTCGTATTTGATTTTGTTCGCGGCCGCCTGGCATGCCGGCGCGGGCAAGGCGAGCTGGCTGTGGCTTGCCGCCTATTTCGCGGTCATCACCATCGGCGAACTTTATCTCTCGCCCACCGCGCTCTCGCTGGTGTCGAAAGTCTCTCCCGCGCATTGCGTATCGATGATGATGGGCGTGTGGCTGGCGACCAGCTTCTACGGCAGCTTCCTTGCCGGCTATCTCGGCGGCTTCTGGTCGAGCATGGCGAAAGGCGATTTCTTTCTGATGCTCGCGATCATTGCAGCACTCGCCGGGTTCGCGGTGCTGATTTTCAACCGGCCGCTGCGGGCGGTGCTCAACGAATAATTACGCCATCGGCAAGCCGGTGTAATTTTCCGCCAGCGTCGTCGCCGCGGCGCGCGAGGTGGCGAGGTAATCCAGTTCCGCCAATTGGCGGCGGCGGTCGAATGCGCTTTCGTGCGGGAACCTGTGCAGCAGTTGCGTCATCCACCAGGAGAAGCGCTGCGCCTTCCACACCCGCGGCAGCACGGTTTCCGAATAGCGATCCAGCGGTTCGCTCTTGGCCGTGCGGTAAAACTCTCCGATCGCGCGCGAGAGCACGCGCACGTCGGCGAACGCCAGGTTCATCCCCTTGGCGCCGGTCGGCGGCACGATATGCGCGCTGTCGCCGGCGAGAAACAACCGGCCGTGCTGCATCGGCTCGGTCACGAAGCTGCGCATCGGCGTGATGCCCTTCTGCAATATCTTGCCTTCGGCAAGCTTGCGGGCGCCGCCGAGCCGCAGATGCAGCTCCTCCCAGATCCGTTTATCCGACCAGTTTTCGATATCGGTATCGGGCGCGCACTGGAAATAAAGCCGCGCCAATGCCGGCGAGCGCATGGTGTAGAGCGCAAAGCCGCGCTCGTGATAGCAATAAATAAGTTCGTCGTCCGGCGGCGGGGACTCCGACAATATGCCGAGCCAGCCGAACGGATAGTCGCGGTCGTAAGCGGTGAGCACGCCATCGGGAATGCTCGGGCGGCAGATGCCGTGAAAACCGTCGCAGCCGCCGATGAAATCGCAGCCGATCTCGTCCTCTTTGCCCGCATGGGTGAAACGGATTTTCGGCTTTTTGCCGTCGAGGTCATGAACGGTCACGTCCTCGACCTCGAACAGAATCTGCGTTCCGGCGGAAAGCCGCGCGGCGATCAAGTCCTTCACGATCTCCTGCTGGCCGTAGATGGTGACGCCCTTGCCGACCAGCTGCTTGAAATCGATCCGGTGCAGCGCGCCACCAAAGCGCAATTTAATTCCTTCGTGATAGATGCCTTCCTGTTGCATGCGCGCGCCGACGCCGGTTTCGCGCAGCAGATCGCAGGCCCATTGCTCGATCAGGCCGGCGCGGATGCGCGCTTCGCAATATTCGCGGCTGCGGTTCTCGATGACGATGGACTCGATGCCGAGCAGATGCAGGAGATGCGAGAGCATCAGTCCGGCCGGACCGGCGCCGACGATGCCGACTTGCGTACGCATATGTCCCCCTCCGCCAACGACTCGATTCTATAGGTATATCCCGCCGGCGCGGAGAAGGGATGCGACCCGGAAAGACTTGGACAATTTGGCTCACGCCGTTGGACGGATTGCCAGAGTCCGGAACAATTCACAAAGCATTCCGGCGGCGATGCAGCCGATGCCGGAGGCGCAGGCTAAAGTGAGCCAATTCCAGAAAACCTCGGTTTGCAGCCAATGGACCACGAGCCAGTAGACCGTACTCAAGACTGGAATGAAGAACGTCAGAAAAACCCAGAATAGGGCCCTGCTTACCCTCCAGGCATAGACGTACTGGTAGGCGAGAACCGTTGCATAAATATGCGCGAGCGCAAGCATCGCAAAGCCGAGCCAATAAAGCGCTAACGTAGATTTTTCGAGTACGGCAGAAAGAAATTGTTTCATCCGACAGTCCCCAGAAGTCCCCGGACGAAGTGCGAAACTAAGCGCTATGAGGAGACCTGATGCCGCGCTGCGCGATGAATGTCTGATTCACGTGCCGTCGGAAATTAATGCTGGCTCTGGACCACCAAATCCAAGGGCAGGTGCGACCGTGTTATCTATGTAGGCCAGCGCACCCCTGAAAACATGTGTTGTGTTGCGCCTTGCAATGAGCTTCCGAAGCCCCCCGCGCTAGACATTGATTATAATAATTGAGACAACTTACGTGACATGTCGACGAATGATAATTTAAGATTTGCTCGCCAGTCATTATTACACCCAGCACTAACGTAATAATTGCCGCATTTTTCACGCACACACCAGCATGATCATTTTTCATGACTGTAGTCCTCTTTTGCGAG
>CAMAWF010000166.1 GCA_945861895.1 Rhizobium sp. Q54 | reverse complement strand
CGCCGGCGAGGACGTGCGCGCCGGCGCCGTTGTGCTGCCGGCGGGCCGCGTGCTCGAAGCGCAGCATATCGCGCTCGCGGCCGCGCTCGGCCTGACCGGCGTCAAAGTGCGCCGCCGTCTGCGCGTGGCGATATTCTCCACCGGCGACGAAATCGTCGAGCCGGGTTCGGCGCGCGCGAGCGCGGCGGTGTTCGACGCTAACCGCTATTTGCTGGCCGAAATGCTCGACCGGCTCGGCTGCGCCGTCACCGACCTCGGCATCCGCGCTGACGATCCGGCGCAGCTTGCCCGCGCGCTCGGCGCGGCGGCGGCGGCGCACGACCTGGTGCTCACCTCCGGCGGGGTTTCGACCGGAGAGGCCGACCATGTACGCACCGCGGTGGAGAGCATCGGCCGCCTGGTGTTCTGGCGCGTCGCCATCAAGCCGGGGCGGCCGGTGGCGATGGGCGTGATCCGCGGCTCCGCCGCGCAAGCCGGCGCAACCCAAGGCGGCGCCGCTTTTGTCGGACTGCCGGGAAATCCGGTCGCCGTCTTCGTCACCTTTGTGCGGGTGGTGCGGCCGCTGCTGCTGCGGCTTGCCGGCGCATTGCCGCAACGGCTGACGCCGCTGCCGGTAATCGCCGGCTTCGACTATGAGAAGAAAAAAGGCCGCCGTGAATATGTCCGCGTGACGCTTCGCCGCCGGGCCGACGGCGAATTCGAGGCCATCAAGCATCCGCAGGACGGCGCCGGAATTCTAACCTCGCTCACCGAGACCGATGGCCTGGTGGAATTGCCCGATGACGTCACCGCGATCGCGGCCGGCGCGCGCGTCGGCTTTCTGTCCTACGCAACATTGATGAATTAGAGCACGATCCCGAAAAGTGGGAACCGGTTTTCGGAAAAGATCATGCTCAAACAAAAAGATAGAGCCAAGCTCTAATTCAATTGGAGCGGATCAGACTCTACCGCGCGGCCGTGATCAGGAACCGGTACGTGCGCCGGTGGTGCTGAAGGCCTGATCGGCGGGCTTCTGCACGCCGTCGAGCACCAGAACCCCCACGACTGCGATGGCGATGGCGGCGATGCAGGCAAGAACGAAGGATTTCATCGGCGTATTCCCCCTCAAACGGCTTGTTCTGACTCTATAGCTTGGAACCATAGCAAACTAATCAAGACCGCGCGAACGATCCTGGTGAGTTGGCCGGCGGTCTAGGCGTTCGGATGTTGCGCTGCAATGCGCTCGGCCCGCGCGGCATCCTCGGGCGTGTTGACGTTGAAGAACGGATCGACCGGCGCGTCCGGCCATTCGGCGATGGCGACACCATGCCGCGCCGTCCAGACCTCGATCTTGCGCAAGTCCTCCTCCACCAGCGCCCGGCGCAAATCGGCGCGCAGCGCGACCGGCCACAGCCCCACCACCGGGTGGCGCCAATCGCCGGAGCGGGTGCAGGCCAGCGGCACATCGGCGCCGATGCGCGCCGCGTGCAGGCGCGCCACCAGGTCGCGCGGCAGGAACGGACAGTCGCCCGGCACGCTGGCGAGGTAGGCGGCGTCGGGCGCATGCTCCGCCGCCCAGTCGAGCCCGGCGAGAATGCCGGCGAGCGGTCCGGCGAAACCGGGCACATTGTCGGGCAGCACCGGCAATCCGGTGAATGCAAAGCGCGCCGGATCGCCATTGGCGTTGAGCACGATGCGGGCGCATTGCGGACCGAGCCGGTCGAGCACGCGCGCCAGGATGGTGCTGCCGCCGATCGTCAGCAGCGCCTTGTCGCCGCCGCCCATGCGGCGCGCCTGACCGCCGGCGAGCACGAGGCCAAGAGTTGCAGCAGCCTCAGACATAATTTTATTTTCTGTCATTCCGGGGCGCGCCCAACGGGTCCGGCCCGTTTGGGCCGGCCCGATGACAGGCTCTGGCGCGAGCCCGGAATCCATAACCACAGCTTTCGAATATGGATTCCGGGTTCGCGAGCTTTGCTCGTGCCCCGGAATGACGAGAGAAGTCAATCATCGTGCATGGCCGCTTTGCGGCGATGTTTGGAGCTTTCTTCCTCCACCGCGGCGAGGTCCTGGTCGAACACGATGCGGTCTTCGCCCGCGAGCGCCACGAAGCGTTTTCCCCGCGCGCGTCCAATCAGCGTCAGGTTGGCCTTGCGCGCCAGTTCGACGCCCCAGGCCGTGAAGCCGGAGCGCGAAATCAAAATCGGAATACCCATGCGCACGCATTTGATCACCATTTCCGAGGTCAAACGCCCGGTGGTGTAGAAAATCTTGTCTTCCGGTTTCACGCGCTCTTTGAACATCCAGCCGGCGATCTTGTCGACCGCGTTGTGGCGGCCGACGTCCTCCATGTAGACCAGCGGGCGGTCTTCCTGCGCCAGCACGCAGCCGTGGATGGCGCCGGCTTCGAGATAGAGCGAAGGCGTGGTGTTGATCTTGTGGGTGAGCGCATAAAGCCAGGAGGTGCGTAAGGTCGCTTTCGGCAGCGAGACGTTTTCCAGCGCCTCCATCAGGTCGCCGAACACCGTGCCTTGCGCGCAGCCGGAGGTCTGCACTTTTTTCTTCAGCTTCTTCTCGTAATTGGTCTTGCGCTTGGTGCGCACGACGACGACGGCCAATTCCTCGTCGTAATCGACGCCGGTGACGACATCGTTGGGCAGCAACATGTGCTGGTTGAGCAGATAGCCGGTCGCCAGATATTCCGGATAATCGCCGATGGTCATGGCGGTGACGATTTCCTGGCCGTTGAGGAAAATCGTCATCGCGCGCTCGACCGTCACCGAGGTGTCGATCTTCTGCCCGGTCTGGTCGATGCCGGACACGCGCTCGGTCAGCCGCGGGTCCTGCGGATTGGGGCGGATGATGTAGGAGTCATCGAAAGCGGTCATGGAGTGAATGTATATCATTTCCACCGAATTATCAGATGTCATGGCCGTGCTTCCCGCTCAGGGAGCCGCCGTGTCCACCTTGTCGGGATCGCCGGGCCAAGCCCGACGATGACAGTTGCGATTGGCGAAATCCCGCAAAAACTTGGCTTCTCCGCCGGCGTGCCCATCAGCGTGCTCGCACCGTCATCCTGAGGTGTGAGCCGCATTTGCGGCGAGCCTCGAAGGATGACTGGTCAACGGACGTACGACAGCGATCGCCACTCGCGCATCACGCGCTGGCGTCCTTGGCGTTCGGGTAGAACAGCTGCTCGCCGTTGATCTTGTAGTCGGTGATGGCCTTCTGACCTTCCGCCGACACCAGCCAGTCGATGAATTGCTGGCCGAGATCCTTCTTCACGCTCGGATGCTTGGCCGGGTTCACCAGCATGACGCCATACTGGTTGAACAGGCGCTTGTCGCCTTCGACCGCGATGATGAGATCGCCGCGATTCTTGAACGACAACCAAGTGCCGCGGTCGGCGAGGACGTAGGCGTTGGAGGCCGACGCGGTGTTGAGCGCGGCGCCCATGCCCTGGCCGATCTCCTTGTACCAGGGGCCTTTATCCTTTGCGATGTCGATGCCGGTAGCCTTCCAGAGATTGAGCTCCGCGCTATGCGTGCCGGATTTGTCGCCGCGCGAGATGAACGGCGCGCCCTTGTCCTTGATCGTTTTCAGCGCAGCCGTGATGTCCTTCGTGTCCTTGATGCCGGCCGGATCGCCCTTCGGCCCGATCAGGACGAAGTCGTTGTACATCACCGCAAAACGTTTCACGCCGAAGCCATCGGCCACGAATTTTTCTTCCTGCGCTCTGGCGTGGACGAAGACCACGTCGGCGTCGCCGCGGCGGCCGGTGTCGAGCGCCTGGCCGGTGCCTTGCGACACGACTTTCACGTCGATGCCGGTCTTGGCCTTGAACAGCGGCAGGATGTGACCGAACAACCCGGAATCCTGCGTCGATGTGGTCGACGATACGACGATGGATTTTTCCTGCGCGGATGCAGGCATTGCGCCGAGCAACAGCGCGCCGATGGCGGTGGCGGCGATCAGGGTGCGGCGGGTCAGCATGTCGAATCCTCCATATTTATCATTGTGTTAGATAGGTTGCGATCAGATGAGCAATTCACCGGCGGTGAACTTCCTGGCTTCTTCCGTGCGCGGTGACGCGAAAAAAGCAGCAGCCGGGGCGGTTTCGATGACGCGGCCGCGGTGCAGCAGCACGATCTCGCCCGCGAGCCGTCTGGCTTCGCCGAGATCGTGCGTCGACATCACCACCTTGATCCCGCGCGCCGCGACCGCGCGCACCACATCCTCGAGCGCCTTGGTTGCGGCGGGATCGAGGCTGGCCGTCGGCTCGTCGAGAAACAGCACGGCGGGATCGCGTGCGAGTGCGCGCGCCAGCGCAAGCCGCTGCTGTTCGCCGCCGGACATGCGGCGCGCCGGTCGGTCCGCCATTTCCGCAAGGCCGACGAGGCTCAGCAGCTCATGCAGCCGGGCGTCCCATTCGGCGCGCGGAATTTTCGCGACCCGCATCGCGTAACGAATGTTGTCGGCGCCGCTCCGCCGCAACATCACCGGGCGCTGGAACACGATGGCGCGCCGTACCGGCGGGGATAACTCGCGGCCACCCCAGGTCACCCGCCCGAGAGTCGGGGATAACAATCCCATGGCGACGCGCAGCAAAGTGGTTTTGCCGGAACCATTCGGTCCGATCAGCACAGTCGGCTGACCATCGCCGACCAGCAGAGATGCTCGGTCGAGAATATCCAGCGCACCGGCCCGAACAGTGACGTTGTCGAGTACGATCGGCAGGTCGGTGGCGGGCGCGCGCATGGTCATCCCGCCATCCGCTCGCCGGCGCGCCGCGCGGTCCACGCAAACGCATTGACCACGACGACAATGGCAATCAGCACCATTCCAAGGCCAATCGCCAGCGGCAGATCGCCTTTTGAGGTTTCCAGCGCGATGGCGGTGGTCATGGTGCGGGTGAAGCCGTCGATATTGCCGCCGACAATAATCACCGCGCCTACTTCCGCAGCCGCACGCCCAA
>CAMAWF010000165.1 GCA_945861895.1 Rhizobium sp. Q54 | reverse complement strand
ACACGTATCGAGCGGCGCTTCGCCGATCTCAAGACAGAAGGCCGCGCGGCTCTGGTGACGTTCCTCACCGCGGGTGACCCCGATTACGCGACCTCGCTCGCGATCGTGAAAAATCTCCCCAAGGCGGGCGCCGACGTGATCGAACTCGGCATGCCGTTCACCGATCCGATGGCGGACGGTCCCGCCATCCAGGCGTCGTCGCAGCGCGCGCTCAAAGGCGGCCAGACCCTGAAGAAGACGCTCGAACTGATCCGCGAATTCCGCAAGGGCGACAACGACACGCCGATCGTGCTGATGGGTTATTACAACCCGATCTACATTTACGGCGTCGATAAATTCCTCGTGGACGCGAAGGCATCAGGTGTCGATGGTTTGATCGTGGTCGATCTGCCGCCGGAAGAAGACAAAGAGCTTTGTCTTCCCGCGCTCAAGGCCGGGCTTAATTTCATCCGGCTCGCCACACCGACCACCGACGACAAGCGCCTGCCGGCGGTGCTCGCGAACACCTCGGGCTTTGTCTATTACGTGTCCATCACCGGCATCACCGGCGCCGCCACACCCGATCACAGCAAGGTCGCTGCCGCGGTCGCGCGCATCAAGCGTCACACGAAATTGCCGGTCGCGGTGGGTTTCGGCGTGAAGACCGCGGACAATGCTCGCGCCATCGCGGCCGCCGCCGACGGCGTCGTGGTCGGCTCGGCGCTGGTCGATGCCTTGCGCGGCAGCCTCGGCAAGGACGGCAAGGCCACCAAGGATACGGTCAAGGCGGTAACCCAGCTCGTGGCGTCGCTTGCGGAAGGCGTGCGCGCGGCCAAGCGCCGCGTCGCGGCAGGGTCGTAAAAAATAAAGTTAGCGGTCATTGCCGGGCTTGACCCGGCAATCCATCTAACTACTAAGCTCTCAATCCCTGGATGGATTGTCCGGGTCAAGCCCGGGCATGACAAAAATGAACTGGATCTCCAACGTCGTCCGGCCGAAGATTCGCAGCATCCTCAGCCGCCGCGAAACGCCGGAAAATCTCTGGATCAAGTGTCCGGAAACCGGCCAGCTCGTCTTTTACAAGGACGTCGAGGCCAACCAGTTCGTCATCCCGAATTCCAATTATCACATGCGGATCAGCGCGCCGGTGCGCCTCAAATCGCTGTTCGACAATGGCGAGTTCGAGGACATCCCGTTGCCTGAGGTGCCGGTCGATCCGCTCAAATTCCGCGACGAGCGCCGCTATGCCGACCGCCTGAAAGACGCGCGCACCAAGACCGGATTGCAGGACGCGGTCAAAGTCGGCTACGGCCGGCTCGAGGGGCTGCCGGTGACGGCTGCGGTGCAGGACTTCGACTTCATGGGCGGCTCGCTCGGCATGGCGGCCGCCGAGGCGGTGATTACCGGCATGGAAACCGCGCTGGCGCGCAAGACCCCGTTCATTATTTTTGCGGCCTCCGGCGGGGCGCGCATGCAGGAGGGCATTCTTTCGCTGATGCAATTGCCGCGTACCACCGTCGCCGTGCAGATGCTGCGCGAGGCGAAGCTTCCCTACATCGTCGTGCTGACCAATCCGACCACCGGCGGCGTCACGGCGTCCTATGCCATGCTCGGCGACGTGCACATCGCCGAGCCGGGTGCGCTCGTCGGCTTCGCCGGACCGCGCGTGATCGAGCAGACCATCCGCGAGAAACTGCCCGACGGATTCCAGCGTGCGGAATATCTCGAGAAGCACGGCATGGTGGACATGGTGGTCCACCGCCACAAATTGCGCGCGACGCTGTCGGAATTATGCCGGCTGCTGACCAAGTCTCCGGCCGCGCCCGTGCAGAACAGCCTGCCGGTTCCGGCGCACGCGTGACGCCGCGATGATTCCGGTCGACGCAATCGTTGCGCGGCTCACCGCGCTGCATCCCAAGCTAATCGATCTTTCGCTCGACCGGATGTGGCGGATTCTCGCCGCGCTCGATCATCCCGAGCGCAAGCTGCCGCCGGTCATTCATGTCGCCGGCACCAACGGCAAGGGATCGACCATCGCCTTCCTGCGCGCGATTCTCGAAGCCGCCGGCCTGCGTGTTCATGTTTATACGTCGCCGCATCTGGTGCGCTTCAACGAACGCTTTCGCCTGGCGGCATCGGGAGAAGGCAAGCTTGTTTCGGACGCCGAACTTGTGAGCGCATTGGAAGAGTGCGAGCGCGTCAACGCCGATGCGCCGATCACGGTTTTTGAGATCACCACTGCGGCCGCATTGCTGCTGTTCGCGCGCCATCCCGCCGATATTCTGCTGCTTGAAGTCGGCCTCGGCGGACGGCTCGACGCCACCAATGTGGTGGAGCGCCCGCTCGCCACCGTCATTACGCCGATCGCTATCGATCACACCGATCACCTCGGCGGCAGCATCGATCAGATCGCCGTCGAGAAGGCCGGCATTCTCAAGCAAGGCGTGCCGGCGATCGTCGCCGCGCAGCATCGCGATGCGTTGAGCGTGATCGAGCGCCGCGCCGCGCGCCTGCAAGCGCCGCTGTCGATTGCCGGCGAAGGCTGGTCTGCGACCGAGGAACGCGGGCGGCTGGTTTATCAGGACGAAGCGGGCCTGCTCGATTTGCCGGCCCCGCGGCTATATGGCCGCCACCAGTTCGAGAATGCCGGGCTGGCGATTGCGACATTGCGCGCGATTCCGTCGCTGAAGATTTCGCCGGCGGCGTTCGAGGCCGGTATCGTCAAGGCCGACTGGCCGGCACGGTTGCAGCGCCTCACTCACGGCCGGCTCGCCGAGCGGGTGCCGCCTGGCAGCGAGTTGTGGCTCGACGGCGGCCACAATCCGGAAGGCGGACGCGCCATTGCCGCCGCACTCGCCGATCTCGAGGAACGCGTGTCGTGCCCGCTGGTGCTGATCGTCGGCATGCTGGCGACCAAGGACTGCGAAAATTTCCTGCGTAATTTTTCCGGACTGGCGCGCCGCGTGATCGCGGTGCCGGTCCCGCATCAGGAAAAGGGCCTGCCGGCCGAGACCGTGGCCGAGATGGCGCGCGCCATCGGGTTTGGCGCCACCAGCCGCGACAGCATCGAAGACGCGCTCGATGCCGCCGCCAAGCTCGATCTCGAACCGCCGCCGCGCATCCTGATCACTGGTTCGCTTTATCTTGCCGGCGAAGTTTTGAAAGCCAACGGCACGTTGCCGGCTTAAAATAAAACGGCCGGCATCGCGCCGGCCGCCGAGATTTTCCAGTCAATCGAAACGCGTCACACCTCGGTGCTGATCCACTGCTGCAGCTTCTGCTTCGGCGCGGCGCCGACCTGGCGCGATTTCATCTCGCCGTTCTTGAACAGCATCAGCGTCGGGATCGACATGATGCCGTATTTCGCCGCGGTGTCCGGATTCTCGTCGACGTTGAGCTTGACGATTTTCACCTTGTCGCCCATCGCGCCCGCGATCTCTTCCAGCGCCGGCGCGATCTGTTTGCACGGGCCGCACCATTCCGCCCAGAAATCGACGACGACCGGCCCGCTGGATTTAAGGACATCCGCCTCGAAGCTCGCGTCCGAAACCTTGCCGACGGTCATGAAGCACCTCTTTGCTGTAGCGGGACGCGATTCGCGCCGAATTGGGGAGCGCAGAACCTATGAATGCGACCCCCGACCGTCAAGGCGCAGTTACGCGGACGTGACCTGCGCCAGCGCGGCATCCAGGTCGGCCGCGGAAACTTCCATTAAATCAGGCACATCGGTCCATACCAGCGCGGCGCGCAAAGTGCGGCCGGGAAACAGCGGCGCCAGCACGGCGCGATAAAGCGCAAGCTGCGCGATGTAGGCTTTTGGCGCATCTGCGAGGTTTGCGGGCGCGGGCCGGTTGGTTTTGTAGTCGGCAATCAGCACTTCATCGCCGGTGACGGCGAGGCGATCTACCTGACCCGACACGATAAACGGCGGCTTCCCGGCGCGCGCGAGGCGGCCGGCAATCGGCACCTCCGCGCGGCTGCCGGGGCCGAACAGTTCGTAGAAGTGCGGATGTTCGAGCAAATTCAGCACTTGCCCGGCGATGGTCCGGCGATCGCCGATGTTGAACGCGTTGGCCGCGCGCGCGAGATATTTATCCGCGGCCTCGGCGCGCCGCTCAGGGCGGATATCCGGCAACGACTGCATCAGCCGGTGCACATGGCGGCCGCGTTCGAGCGCCAATTTCCGTTCCCGCATCGCCTGCGCGGACGGTTTCCACGTTGCGGTAAATTCGTCGTCATAGGCGCGCGAAGGCGCGATGCTTTCAAACGCGTGCGGCTCCGGCTTGGCATCCCGCCGCAGCCAATCCGGCAATGTGACGACGGAAGCCGCCGCCGCGGGCTGCACCGCTTGCGCCGGCATCTCCGCCACCTTGCGGTAGCGCCACACATTGCCGTCGCCGTCGTCCGCCGGTTCTTCGACCGCCGCCGGCAACAGCGCATCCGACACCAGATCGTACCAGCATCCCTCCGGCCGCCGGTTGGCGCCTTCGGTGCCGCAGACAATCAGCCGCTCGATCGCGCGCGTCATCGCCACATAGAGCAGCCGGCGATACTCATCCTGCGCCGCACGGCGCAAGTCGTCGCGCGCCTGCGCCATCGGTCCGACGTCGTTTACGCGCGCGCTTGCCCACACCAGATTCGCAGGCGTGTCCGGCGGCGCGCAGGTCACCGGCAAAGCGAACAGGCGCGGATCGCGCGGACCGGACGGCCGCGTGGTGGTGTCGGCGAGAATCACGACCGGCGCTTCCAACCCCTTGGCGCCGTGCACGGTCATCACCCGCACTTCGTCGCGCGCCATTTCCATGTCGCGCTTCACATCGGTCTTGGCGGCGCGCAGCCAGGCGACGAAGCCTTGCAGCGACGGCGTCTCGCGCCGCTCATAGTCGAGCGCCAGATTGAGAAATTCATCGAGCGCATCCGCCGCCTCGCCGCCGAGCCGCGCGAGGATGCGTGCGCGCCCGCGCTCCGCACCGAGCACGTCTGCATAGAAGGAAAACGGCGTCTGCCGCCGCGCGTTCGCGGCGAGCCGGTC
>CAMAWF010000164.1 GCA_945861895.1 Rhizobium sp. Q54 | reverse complement strand
CAGATCAACATGCGCAAGGTCGATGGCTGGCAGACGCTCGCCACAAAGCCAATCGATCAGCCAATTGACCTTGCCGCCTGAAACTGTACCTTCATGTTACCGGAGAGCGCGCCACACCGAATTCCAACCACTCCCGCTACGGCACCGCCGTGCATAAGGTTCGTCGGCCAAAACAGAAGACAAGCCGAGACCGACGCCGGGTTGCGGCAGTGCGCATCCCTCTTGCGCCGCTATCTGACTCAACGAAAAAGGATATTTCGGGCGGCTAGTTTTTGCCCATGGAAAAACATGCGCCGATTTCGCTTGCCGCCGTTGGAAACTGTCCGGCCTGACACGCCACTGCGACTAGCCGTCGCCGCCACGATTTGCTATCCAGACGGCTCGATGACCGTGAGCGGTTTGCGCCGCGAAGCCAGACGAGGCCGCCTCGTCATCGAGAGAACCGCAGGCCGACACTACACCACCATCGCCAATATCGAGCGAATGAGACAGCTATGCCGCGTCGAAGCAAAGGTCCCCATCTCTGGCTCCGTCCCGCAGAGCGCCGCGCCGGCAGCATCGTCCGACAAGCGACCTGGGTCATCAAAGACGGCGATCAATATATCGCCACAGGATGCGCTGCGAGCGAAGCTCCACAGGCGCAGATCAAACTCGCCGAACACATCGCGGAGAAATACCAGCCGCGCCGCAAGGAGCGCGACATCGAGGCGATAGACATCGCCGATGTCCTCTCAATCTATTTGGATGATTGCAGCACAACGCAGGCCAAACCGGCCCAACTTGAAAGCAGCATCGCCCGCCTCAACGAGTTTTGGGGCGGCCGGCAGCTTTCCGAAATCAACGGACAGACATGCCGCGAGTTCGTGAAGTGGCGCGGCTCGGCGGGCGGTGCCCGCCGTGATTTGGAAGACCTGCGCGCGGCCATCGGTCACCACCAGAAGGAAGGCCTGCACCGCGGCATCGTGCGCGTGGTGCTGCCGCCGAAGGGGCTACCGCGAACCCGTTGGTTGACGCGAGCCGAGGCTGCCCAGTTGCTGTGGACCTGCTGGCGCGCTCGCGAAATGCAGACCGTGCATCGCGGCAAGCATAAAGGTGAGAAGATCGAGACCGACAAGCGGCCGCTGCGCCATCTCGCTCGGTTCATCTTGCTAGGGCTCTATACCGGCACACGGGCGGGCGCCATCGCCACCGCGTCGTTCAACAAGGGCGAGGGCCGCTCTTACGTCGATCTGAGCAACGGCATTTTTTACCGGCTGGCCGAGGGTAGCCGCGAAAGTAACAAACGCCAGTCCCCTGCGCCCATTCCGCCGCGCCTCGTCGCACATCTGCGTCGTTGGAGGGACAAAGGAATTGCCCCCAACTACGTGGTCGAATGGGCCGGCCAGCCAGTCAAGTCCGTGAAGACCGCGTTCAAGAGCGCCGTGCGTCTGGCCAAACTGGACGGCAAGATCACGCCGCATACATTGCGCCACACCGCGGCGACCTGGTTGATGCAGGCCGGCGTCGATAAATGGGAAGCGGCGGGCTTTCTCGGCATGACCGTGGAGATGCTGGACCGCGTTTATGGCCATCATCATCCCGATCATTTGCGGACTGCGGCCAAAGCCATCGGCTACCGGCCGCGCGTTTCGCTACCAGTATCGCTACCAGTGCGCCCTTCGGCGCGTCGACGCATCCCGCAACGTATTGAAAAGATTGGTGGCGGACGCAGTCGCAATCGAACCCGTCTCAGCATCCTGATTCCCTGCTAACAGGGAAAAGAACAGGGAATTTTGCAATTTCGGGATTGCTTCGCGGATCAGAGGGCCCACGAGCCCAATGATTTCGGAGCTTATGAGCTAAATTCCCTACGGGAAGGAACAGGGAATATTCTGAGCAGAACAGGGAATTTTGGCGCAAAACAGGGAGTTTCATCGGCCAAGATCGAAATCACCGCCGGATGACGTTTCGGTACACACAGCGCCCGAAAACCTTTGGCTCAACCGCATAGGCCTGATGGTGGCCGATCCGCGTCGGACATGCATTGCGATCGAGTCCGACCTCCTCGCGCTATTGTTTTGCGATGCTGGCATCATCGACCGTCTTGGTCCAAGTCGCCAACTCGCTCGCAACACGTTCGCGCATTGCTTCCGGCGTGCCTGCCGCCGGCTCGCCGCCCATCGCAACCAGCCGCGCCTTGACCTCCGGCACGTCAACCGCTTTGCGCACCTCGACGTTCAAGCGGTCGATTACAGACTTGGGCGTTCCTGATGGAGCCGCTATTGCAAACCAGCTGCGCAAATCGAAGTTCGAGATGGCAAGCGTCTGCTCGACCGTTGGCACCTCCGGCAAACCTGCGTAGCGGGTGTTCGAGGTCACGGCCAATGCCCGAAATTTCCCGGCTTTGACATTCTCGATGGCCTGCGTCGGCGTCACGATCGAGAAATGGATCTCACTGGCAAGCAGCGCCGTTATGATGGGCGCATCGCCGCGATAAGGCACGTGCAGGAACTTTACCCCGGTACGGCTGCCGAGCAGCTCGATTCCGAGATGGTGGGTCGATCCCGGCCCCGTGCTACCGAACGCGATCGTTCCCGGCTCAGCCTTCGCCTTGGCGACGACGTCTGCCAGATTCTTGAACTCCGAGCCTGCGGGTACGACGATGAAGAATGGAATGGTGATGATATTGGAGATCCAATCGAAGCTGTTGACGCTATGGAATGGCAGCGACTTGAAGATGGCGCCGAAGATGGCGTGTCCGCCCGGAGTCACCAGCAGCGTATAGCCGTCCGGCGCACTGCGCGCAGCTTCGGCCGCACCGAGCGTGCCGGCTGCGCCCGGCTTGTTCTCGATGAGGAACGGCTGGCCGAGGCCCTTCGACATTTCCTGAGTCACGATACGAGCGGCGACGTCCGTTCCACCACCGGGCGGGAATCCAACGACGACCTTGATCGGGCGGCTTGGATAGTCCTGAGCACCCGATGTCCCCGGCAGTAGGCCTACTGCAACGCTCAATACGAGAAGCCAAGAGATTCTCTTTTGAAAGTGCATTCCTCATACTCCCTAGACAAGTGCGGTTCGTTGGATGCCCGCAGGTAACGCCTATCATAATCGAACGGCTTGGGTTCTGTTTAATTGCGGATATAGTGGCGGCGTTTTTTCAGCAGGGAAATACCGGACATGGACCTTAATTTGCGGGGGCGCCGCGCGCTCGTCACCGGATCGTCGAAGGGCATCGGCCTGGCGATCGCGCGCGCCCTGGCAAGTGAAGGCTGCGAGGTCCATCTGGTGGCGCGCACGCAGCCCGATCTCGAAAGGGTCACGGCCCAGATCAAGGCGGACTACAAGGTGGAGGCCACAGGCCATCCGGCCGACCTGAGTAGCAGCGCTGGCGTGAAAACCGCCGCCGCGGCCTGTGGCGATGTCGACATCCTGGTCAACTGCGCGGGCGCGATCCCGCGTGGCACGCTGCTGGACATCGACGAGGATCGCTGGCGCAAAGCCTGGGACCTAAAACTATTCGGCACGATCAATCTCACGCGCGAAATCTATGGACCGATGTGCAAACGCGGCAATGGTGTGATCATCAACATCGCCGGCATCGCGGGCGAGCGCCCGGACGCCTATTACATCGCTGGAAGCTGCGCCAACGCCGCACTCATCATGTTCTCGCGCTCGCTTGGCGGCGACAGCATTCGATACGGTGTGCGTGTGCTGGCCGTGAATCCCGGACCGGTCGAAACCGAAAAACACATCAACGATACCAAGCGTCTCGCGAAGGAGAAATTCGGTGACGAAAACCGCTGGCGCGACGTGATGTCCGGCTTGCCGATGAAGCGGGCAGCGACCACGGACGAGGTGTCGGGAATGGTGGCATTCCTGTGCTCGGATTTTGCATCTTACATCAGCGGCAGCTCAATCACGATCGACGGCGGGTTGTTGACCGATTCAGCGATTGGCGTGAAGCGCGGGTGACGCTGAATACGGTTCTGCTTACACGTCTGCACGTTGCGTCTCATGGGGCGCACCAAAAGGAGTTGCCATGTCCTTCTACGAAAAAGGCGCTGTTCGCATTCGCTATGAGGAGGCCGGCTCCGGCTTCCCGTTGTTGATCATCGCCGGCGGTGGGCTGAATTCGACGATCGCCGGCCTCAGCGGTAGCGGTTCGCCCTTTAACCCGATCGAGGAATTCAAGTCGGAGTACCGCTGCATCGCGGCCGACTTGCGAAATTCCAAGGGGGGCCAGTCCTCCGGCCCGCTTGAGATCGACCGGCCGTGGGACGCTTACACCGACGACCACCTCGGGATGATGGATCACCTGGGCATCGACAAGTTCATGGTGTTAGGCTTCTGCATCGGTGGCCCCTTCATTTGGAACCTCTTGAAGCGGGCGCCCAATCGGATTGTCGCGGCTGTGCTGGCGCAGCCCAGCGGTTCGCGTCCCGAGATGCGCGACCTCTTCTACGAGAACAATACGAAGGGCTGGGGTCCGGAGCTGATCAAAAGCCGGCCCGACATCACGATGGCGACGGTCGCAATTTTCTGACAAAGATGTACCGCACTGATCCCGACTTCGTCTTCACCGTGACGCGAGATTTCGTGCGCAACTGCCAGGCTCCGGTACTCATCCTGCCGGATGATATCCCGCCGCATCCCTATGCTGTCGCTATGGAGACGGCCATGCTGGCGCCGAAGGCCGAAGTCAGCATGTTTCCGTGGAAGGAGCCGAAGGAGCGGATCCCCCTCGCGGTTCGCCAGGTGCGTTCCTTCCTCCGGGCGCATCGGTCTACTCATGCTTGAACGGCGAGCATCCGCACGGTTGATGTCCGCCTTAGGTCTTGGCCGTGTAAAAACGTTTGTAAGCATCGAGTGTTGGGGACCGTCGAGGCGGCCGTCGGCTTTGGGGCTGGTTATGCCCTCATCGCGGCCATCAGCGGCCTGACACCCATGATGCTCATCACCCTTGTCATGTTGTAGGCCAGCACGTGCAGCGCCATCTCGGTGGCGACCTTCGGTCGTGTCTTCATCAGGAAGTGCGTTGCGCCCATCCTGGCCT
>CAMAWF010000163.1 GCA_945861895.1 Rhizobium sp. Q54 | reverse complement strand
GGGTTCAGAACGTCGTGAGACAGTTCGGTCCCTATCTGCCGTGGGTGTAGGAGAATTGAGAGGATTTGTCCCTAGTACGAGAGGACCGGGATGAACGTACCTCTGGTGGAGCTGTTGTGGCGCCAGCCGCAGTGCAGCGTAGCTACGTATGGACGGGATAATCGCTGAATGCATCTAAGCGAGAAACCCACCTCGAAACGAGTTCTTCCTTGAGAGCCGTGGTAGACCACCACGTTGATAGGCCGGGTGTGTAAGTGCGGCAACGCATTGAGCTTACCGGTACTAATAGCTCGATTGGCTTGATTGCTCTCATTTCCAATGCTCACGCGCTGCTTGCAGCGTCTGGGTTGTGAAATGATTTTGGTTGTCTAACGACAACGGTTAGCTGCCATCTCGCAGCGAAAAATGAAAAACAGTTTGCTTCTGTCGTCCTTGGCCGGACTGGTGGTTTTAGCGGGGGGCCTGTACCCGATCCCATCTCGAACTCGGCCGTAAAACTCCCCAGCGCCAATGGTACTAAGTCTTAAGACTTGGAAGAGTAGGTCGCTGCCAGTCCTGCCAAGGACGACGAATTCCTCATCACGATGTCAAACGTAACAACAAGCGGCCGCCCTTATGGGGCGGCCGTTTTGTTTTTGAAATGATATCGCCACAAGCCATAAAACCGCCGCCCGGGAAACCGGCGGCGTTTTTTTTGTTCACGGCGCCATGGCGAACGGAGAGACGGCCTACTCTTCGCTATTCGCTTCCTTCGCCTTCCACAACGCGGCGATGCGGCGGCGGAATGCCTTCGGCTTTTCCGCGAACAGCCGGCCGGCCAGGCGTTCGGCAGTTTCAAGATGGTCGAGGCGGCGCGCTGCGATGACCGGCGCGAGCCGCGAACGCCATGGCGCCAAAGGTTGATGCGGCGCGGTGAATTTCTGCAGCATGGCGAGATCCTGACAGGAGCCGAGCCGGGTTCGCAGCCGTTGCGCCTCCTCACCCCACAGTTTTCCAAGCCGCGGCCATAGCGGCTCAATCAGGTCCATCTGGTGGCGGTGCTCGACGACGCGCCGGCGCAAGTCGTGCAAATCATCCGGCGCCGCTTCTGCCCAGTTGTCGGGCATCAGTTGTTGCGCGCGCCGGTAGGTCGCGGTCAGGCCATCGGCGACCGTGTCGAAGTCGATGGCCGCCAGCGGCCATCGCTCGACCGACAACGCCGCGAAGTCGAGGTACTTGTTCAGGGTTTCGCGCATTTGCGCGGTGAAGCTCGATTGCTCAGCCGCGCCGCGCTGCTCGGTCAGCCGCTTCTGGATCGTGTTCAGCGAGGTTGCCGAGAGCGGCGGTTCCGCCGAGAGCGCGATTTTGCGCAGGTCGTCCAAGGCGTCGAGCCCCGCCTGGGCGTCGCGTGCGCCGGCCAGCAGCCGCATCATGTCGCGGGCTTCGAGCCGCATCCGTTCCGCCTCCTCGCCAAGCGGCTCCGAAAGCAGACGCATCAGCGCGCGCCAGCGCTTGAGCGCCTTGCGAACGTCATGCACAGCCTCTGCGTCCGTCAGCTTTTCGTCGGCAATTGACTGGCGGGCATCGGCAATGATCGACCGGGCGGCGGCCAGCAGGTAGCCCCCGAAACTCCCGTCGCCAGGGCCGTCCGATCCCTGGCCTGAATCCTCTCCGGCACCCCCATCCATGACCTTCTTTTCCCGTGATTTGGTGACAAGTTGATGAAATGAGACGGATTTTGCCCTTCCCATGGGCGTCCAGCGTTGCTACATACCCCTTCGAAACGCGCGGGGAATTGGCCCGCGCGTAGCATTTTGGCTCATCTGAGCAGGATTATCGCGGGGTGGAGCAGCCCGGTAGCTCGTCAGGCTCATAACCTGAAGGTCGTAGGTTCAAATCCTACCCCCGCAACCATCATGAGCGCACGACTTAGGGCCCGGCTAACTTAGCCGGGCCCTAAGTCGTTCTAGCGCAAATGATGTCCCCGCGCGCCGGGCGCGGAAAGCCGTTTTAAGGGAAATACCAAAGCCCCTGCGTTCGCGGGGCAGACCCTAATTCAGCGCCAGCTGGAGAAACGGCACCAGCTCTTCAGGCAGATCGTCCCGCTTCGCGATCGCATTGGCGAGTTCGCGGTCCTTCTTCGCCTTGTTGATGAGCTTGACGAAACCGGTCTCCGAAATGCGCGCGCCAAGATTGGACGAGACCTTGCGCGACACCTCGGCATTGCCGCGCTCGACCAGAACGTCGGTCACCACTTCGCTGATTTTCGGACGGCCGGCGATCGCCGCTAATTGCTTCTGACCCTTTTTGCCAGCGATCGCGACCAGGGTCTTGTCGGTGAGTGAATTGGACCGTGTCAGCGCCGGTCCGGATACCGCGATGTCATCGGAACTCGACAGCCGGGCCAGCGCGTTGCCGGGTCCCTTGCCGACCGAAGACAATCTGTCGCTGAGTTCGACCAGAGCCGGCTGGCCGATATTCTCGATCAGGCGGCAGATCACGTCGTCGAATATGGCGATCTGCTCGTCGTTGTAGCCATCGGCGCCAACCAGAAACAGGTCGGTGACCCGCTGCAAAATGACGAGCTGCCGGGCATCGGGAATTTTACGCAGGGTTGCGTCCAGCTCGGTAATCAACGATTGCGATGCGGGCTTCATATCCGGTTATTTCCAACCGGTAATTTACCACCGGTTATTCAGCTCTCACAAAACACGACAGTCGATGCTTAGCGCCTAATTAGCAAAAATGCCTTAACGCGACCCATCCGACTCGAGCGGATCAATAAGGCGCTCATCCGGCTCGACCCCCGGCGGACGATCGTGTCCGCCGGCCGACTATTCTTGCCCGGCGGCGCGAAAATCTTAATCCAGTTTATCGCTCCAGTTTATGCCGCCACATCTAGGGTTAAGTAAATTCTTTCGTCATCGCGGTCGCCTAGATTCGTTTCGCAGCGGCCGCGCAGGCGGTTTCTGCCGCCAAGCCGGTCGTTCTGCATCCATCGCGATCATGCAGCCGAATGCCGAATGGCGCTGACGTTTTTCGGCCTGGCAACAGGCCTTTAGGGGCGAGTCATACGCACATGAACCAAGCAGCCGCTTCGCCGGAAACAGCACCGGCCCCGATCAATCCGAACAATTGGAACGGGTCGCCCGCCGCGCAGGCCGTCATGGCGCAGACCCAGTTCATCAGCTTCGCCATTGGCGACGACCAGTACGGCGTCGATATCATGGCGGTGCGCGAGATCAAGGGCTGGTCGGACATCACCCATCTGCCCAAGCAGCCCGAATATGTCCGCGGCGTTCTCAACCTGCGCGGCGCCATCGTGCCGATCGTCGATCTGCGCTGTCGCTTCGGCCAGGGGCTGACCGAAACCACGCCGCTGCATATCGTCATCATCGTCCAGATCGGCGGCCGCCAGGTCGGCCTGATCGGCGACCGCGTGCTCGATATCGTCTCGGTCGATGCCGCCCAGATCCAGAAAGTGCCGCGCACCGGCCATGGCGAGCAGACCGACTTCCTGTCCGGCCTCGTCACCCATGACAGCGTCATGATCGCGCTGATCGACCTCCCAAATCTTTTGTCGGCGCAGGACGCCAGCGCCGGGAACTAATCCGCTCGCCTTGGCGCCGGCATTCCGCCGGCCGCTTCACATCGAAACGATTGCGCTATCCACCTTTGAACGGGGCTTCAATGTTCAAACTCTCCAATATCAGTATCGGTCTCAAACTCTCGCTCATGTCCGGTCTCGGCATCCTGTTCGTCATCGGCCTGATCGTCGGCCAGATGATGGGCAGCGCTACAGTTAAAGCCTCGAACACAGCCGCCGAAACCCAGAGCGACATTGTCATTGGCATTTATGCTGCCGAAGCCTCGATCCGCGGCATGCAGATCAGCGTTCGCGATGTCCGCCTCGCTCGCGACAACGCCCAACTGCAAACCGCGCTCAAATATCTCGACGACCGGGTGAAGGCCGCGCATGGCTTTGCCGACCCGCTGGTGGCGAAACTGGTCGTTCCCGAGAACCGCGCGCGCATGGAGAAAGTCGTCAGCGGGATCGACCAATACGCCAAGGGCGCGAAGAGCATCGGCGCGCTCAAGGCACAGCAGTTCGAGGCGCAGGCCCGCCAGGCGGCTGCCGAGGTCGCCGAGCTCGATAGCAAGCAGAATGCCTTAGTCCAGGGCCCCGCCGGTACGCTGGCAATTACCGCCGAAGCCGACAAGTTGGTCGAAGAAATCATCGGCATCGCAAAGAAGCTGCATGAGGAAAAGATACACCAAGCCGATGCCGCGATGGTTTTCGCCGAGCGCCTCGGTCTCGGCCTCGGCCTTCTCACCGCCCTGATCCTGATCGCCTCGGCCTTCCTCGGCGCCTTCACCATCGCCAAGCCGCTCAAGGCACTGGTCCGGCCGCTTGAAGAAGTTGCCGCCGGCAATTTCGCCATCACCGTCCCGGGCCTTGGCCGCAAGGACGAGGTCGGCCAGATCGCCGGAGCGGTGCAACTGATGGCGCAGAAGGTCTCCTCGACCATCGGCGAGATCAAGGCGTCGGGCCGCGAAGTGACCAACGCCTCGGCCGAAATCTCGACCTCGACCACCGACCTGTCGCAGCGCACCGAGGAACAGGCCGCGAGTCTCGAAGAGACCTCGGCGGCCATGGAAGAACTCTCCGCCACCGTCAAGAAGAACGCCGAGAACGCACAGTTGGCCAATACAGACGCCAACAACACGCGCGATGTCGCCGATCGTGGCGGCAAGGTCGTCGCCCAAGCGGTCGAGGCCATGGCCAAGATCGAAGATTCGTCGCGCAAGATTTCCGACATCATCGGCGTCATCGACGAGATCGCTCGCCAGACCAACCTTCTGGCGCTCAACGCGGCAGTGGAAGCGGCGCGCGCCGGTGAAGCCGGTCGTGGCTTCGCGGTCGTCGCCTCGGAAGTTCGCAGCCTGGCGCAGCGTTCGTCGCAAGCCGCCAAGGACATCAAGGATCTGATTACCAACAGCAACGGTCAGGTCAAGGACGGCGTCGAACTGGTCAACAAGGCCGGCGAGTCGCTCACCGAGATCGTCGAG
>CAMAWF010000162.1 GCA_945861895.1 Rhizobium sp. Q54 | reverse complement strand
GAACCGCGTCGCTATCGCAATAAGGCGCATCTGAAATTTGTCGCCTCGCAGTGTTGTTTGATTTGCGGCCGGCAACCATCGGATGCCCATCACCTCCGGTTTGCTCAACACCGGGCGTTAGGCCGCAAGGTCAGCGATGAATTTACAGTGCCTCTTTGCCGCGTACATCATCGTGAGGTGCATCACTTTGGCGATGAAATCGCATGGTGGAAGGTCGCGAAGGTTGACCCGCAAAAAAGTGCTCGCGATCTTTGGAGGCAGACACGTCTCAACATCGGGCCAGAGACTATATCGAAGCCATAACCCCGATGACATCGGTTACCGAGGTGAATGAATACGGGACTCGGGGTCGTTAGGCCGCAAACTATTGCCATGATGTATGGATTATTTGTACTGTAAAAACATGAATAGGACTCAAACCATCGCCAAGCTCAAAAGCTACGCTGATGCTATTAAGGCGCTCGGCGCAACCTCGCTTTTCTTGTTTGGTTCGACTGCGCGGAATGAAAATAATTCCAATAGCGACCTCGACCTGTTCGTAGATTACGATCCGACTGGGAAGTTCAATGCCCTGGATCTCGTCGACATCAAGCTCTTCCTGAAGGACAACCTCGGTATGGAGGTAGACGTCACGACTCGTGACAGCCTGCATCCAATGCTGCGGGATGACATCGAGAAGTCGGCAGCGCGTGTGTTCTGATGACGCGCAAGATGGGGCCTATTCTGCACGAAATCTTAGCGGCGATAGACGGGATACAAGCTCAACCACAAGAAGCTCTATCGGCTTTACAAAGAGGAGCGTCTGACGGTGCGAAGACGTGGTGGCCGCAAGCGGGCGCTGGGAACGCGAGCCCCGATGACGATCCCGCAGGGAGCCAACCTGCGCTGGTCGATCGACTTCGTGGCTGACACGCTCGCCGCTGGCCGGCGCTTCCGCATTCTGACTATGGTCGATGACTTCACCCGCGAGTGTCTCGGTCTGGTGGTAGACACCTCGCTGACCGGCATGCGCGTGGCCCGTGAGCTTGATCGCGTCGCTGAACTGCGAGGCTATCCCTGCATGCTGGTCAGCGACAACGGCACCGAGCTCACCTCAAACGCCATCCTGGCTTGGCAACAGGAGCATGCCGTCGAATGGCACTACATCGCGCCGGGCAAACCGATGCAGAATGGTTTTGTGGAGAGCTTCAACGGCCGCCTGCGCGACGAGTGCCTCAACGAGCACCTGTTCACGAACCTCGGCGAGGCCCGCCGGATCATCGAAGACTGGAGGATCGACTACAACACCAACAGACCCCACACGAGCCTCAACGGGCTCACACCGACTGAGTTCGCAGCACGCCCAGATCAGGGGCATAACCGGAACAGACTCTACTTATGAGTGGGGGCAAGCTGGGGAGCAGGTCAAGGGTACTATGGAGACCGTCTCGTCTCTCAAGGCACAAGGCTTCACCCACATTGAATGCTCGTGCCAGCGGTGCCGGAGGACCGTCCAAGTCCCCTTCCGCATGATCGAGAAGAAACGAGCCATAGACGATCTCACCCTTGCTAAACTGGCTTTCCGTATGCCCTGCGGGAAATGCGGGCAGAGGATTTCCGGGTATCGGGCTTGGCGGCAGGAAGATTCGCCGGGGTTCAAGCGGACCTACGAGATTCGGTAGGCTGGCCCATAAAGGGCTTGAAATTTAATACACACTGATACACATAATAGCTTGACGGTCGGCCCCTAAGTGTGTATTCTATACACACTAAAAGGGGACGGCAGATGGGCAGGAAAGACCACACGAACAAGACCCGCGAAGTCGCTGCACAGCTCGCGGCCGATGGATGGATTGAGGCGCGTAGGGGTCCGGGAGACCACGTTCAATATAAGCACCCGATCAAGAAAGGTCGTGTGACACTCGACAGAGGCGCAAAGGAAATTCCGACCGGAACGCTTCGCTCGATTTACCGGCAAGCCGATTGGAAATGGTAAGGGGAAAAAGATGCAAGTCGTCGCAATGATCCACGAGGAAGACGGAAAGTTCGGCGTGTCGTTTCCTGATTTTCCGGGATGCACCACGGTTGCGGATGATCTGGATTCTGCCGTCGCAAAAGCCGCCGAGGTTTTGGCTTTCCATGTTGAGGGCCTGGTTGAGGATGGTCCCCTGCCCAACCCGCGCTCACTCGAACAACTGCGCTCCGATCCTCTCTTTAAGGAAGATGCAAAAGGCGCGGTCTTGGTTCTTATTCCCTATGCTCCACCTTCCCGCGCAATCCGCGTGAACGTCACCGTCGATGAATCTCTGCTGGCGCGGATTGATCGTGCGGCGGAATCAACCGGACAAACACGGTCGGGGTTTCTTGCAGAGGCCGCCAAGGATCGCCTGTCAAAACACCTGACCCACGCATAACGGGATTTGTAGGAGGGGGTTATGTTTAGCAATATCTGGCGACGCCGTGCGTCATGGCTTCCGGGTTTGATTTTCATGGGGGTTATTTTGGGGGGCCTGCTGATCTTCGCCGGAGACGTCGGCGCCGTCCTTTTTAAATATATCTTCTAACGTGCCGCCTCACGAAAAGCGCCTTGCGTCTCTGGACGCAGTACGAGGCATTGCGGCTCTATCCGTAGCCATTCCTCATTTCTTTTTATTCCGCGGATACCAGAGCGAAGCGCTGGAATTTATCTCCATCATGGCGGTGGAGGTTTTCTTTGTATTGAGCGGCGTCGTTCTGGCACCTCAGCTTCTTCACTGTGCCAAGACCGGCGCTTTCCACGATGTAATGGTTTTCTACGCGAGACGGTGGATGCGGACGCTCCCGCCCTTCATATTTGTCCTCGTCGCAATCGCCATTGTTACAGGGAACCTCTTAACGAATGACTTTTGGCTCTGGCCTGCACCCGGTTCCGAAGACACCGAGTTTGGTGTTTTGATGGAACCGGAGGTGCGTCATGGAGAGGCGGAAGTTTACACGCGAGTTCAAGCTTGAAGCGGTGCGGCTGATCAAGGAGCGCGGGGTGGGTTATGGCCAGGCCTCGCAGGACCTGGGTGTGCATCAGTCGCAACTGCGCAGTTGGGTGAAGGCTTTTGCGGACGATCCGCAGCATGCGTTCCCCGGACAAGGCCAGATGAAGCCGGAGCAGGCCGAGATCGCGCGGTTGAAGCGCGAGGTGATCAAGCTGAAGGCCGAACGAGACATCCTAAAAAAAGCCGCGGCCTACTTCGCGAAGGAATCGACGTGAAGTTCTCCTTCATCGCGAAGCACCGGGTGATCTGGCCGGCGGGATGGTTGTGCGAGACGCTCGGTGTCTCGCGAGGTGGGTTCTATGCCTGGCTGAAGCGACCGCATAGTCGGCGCAGCCGGAGCGATGAAGAGCTGGGCGCGAAGGTTCGCACCAGCTTCCTCGCCAGCGACCGGACCTCTGGCGCCAGGCGCGTCTGGCACGACATGATTGCCGAGGGTGCGTCATGTGGACTGCATCGGACCGAGCGATTAATGCGGCTACAGGCTCTCAGGGCGCGTCCGCGACGGCGCCGCCTGCTGCCCGATCTGGGTGAGCGGCAGGCTTCCGCCGTCGCTCCCAATGTGCTCGACCGCACCTTCGAGGCGCCCGCGCCCAACCGCAAATGGATCGCAGACTTCACGTATGTGTGGACGGCGGAGGGCTGGCTCTATGTGGCTGCGGTCGTCGATCTGTTCTCGCGGCGGGTGGTGGGCTGGTCGATGAGCGCGGCGATGACGGCACAGCTCGTCACCGACGCCCTGGTGATGGCAATGTGGCGACGGGGCAAGCCCGATGCGCTGCTGCATCACTCCGATCGCGGCAGCCAATACACCAGCGAGCAGTTCCAGCGGCTGATGGCAGATCACGGCGTCGTCTGCTCGATGAGCCGCTCGGGCAACGTGTGGGACAATGCGGCGATGGAGAGCTTCTTCTCGTCACTAAAGACCGAGCGCACAGCGCGCAAAATATACCGATCGCGGGATGAGGCCAAGGCCGACGTGTTCGACTACATCGAACGCTTCTACAATCCGAAACGTCGGCACTCGACGATCGGCTATATGAGCCCTATGGAGTTCGAGAGGCAGGCTGGATTAGCTTAGGCGGGTGTCAACCAAACCGGGTGCAGGCCAACAAATGGCAGTAGCTGGTAAGACGTTTGCTGATTTTCAGAAAGATTGGTTGCTTCGCCATGGAGCTCAGCGCGCGATTGAAATCATTTCTGAGGCCAGTCGTCACCTACCCGATCAACTAAAGGCCAGGCATCCAAACATCCGCTGGCGCAGCATCGCCGGCATTGGGAACGTACTTCGGCATGAATATCACGCCATTTCTGACAAAGTGATCTGGAAAGTCATCCAAGACGAACTACCGCCGCTTAAGGCAGCCATAGAAACCATTAAAGATTCGATCAAAGAGTGAGGAGGGAGGGATGAGGTGTCATCAATATTAAGCAATGTCAACGAGACAGGTCAATCAGATCGCGCACGATAGACCACGCCATTTTTTTGTCGGTCGATGATTCTGTTTCTGGATGGATGCGGCCCTCACGCGACCAGTTGGCTGCTCGTGCTTTGACCAAAAGCCCCTCGATTGTTTTTGCTGGGGTAGCAACGATAGCCGCCTCTATCGGATCAAGCGTCTCAATCAGTCCAATGATGTCAACATTGTCGTAGGTGTGGTTGGTCTGACGGGCCAGTTCATCCCAAATACGAGTTAAATGATCGAACTGATGGCCGAGAGCGATCAGCTCTGCGTCCTGCGATGGAAGCCGATCGCGAATAGCTGCGCTTGAAACAATGGGCGTGCATGCAAGGCCAGTCATCAATGCTCGCCGGGATAATTTAAATTTGTATTTTTTCACGAAATTCTTTGCGTTCTGCGAAAGAAAGTGAGCGGGGCTAAGGACGCCCCGCTCCGGCGTGGTGCAAGTCTTACTGCACCAGTTTGCGGATTCCGGTGATGACGGACAGGCATTCCATTTGAAGGCGGACAGTGATTCCGGTCGATGGCGGACAGCAATCCGGTGAAGGCGGACAGCGGCTCCCGTCGACGGCCTCATGGGGTCATGCGTCCTGCTTGACGTCAAGTCCGG
>CAMAWF010000161.1 GCA_945861895.1 Rhizobium sp. Q54 | reverse complement strand
TGGTCGCCGAAATTTTCGCGGGGCGAGTGCTAGATCATCGCATCGTCACCGTCGAGGCGAAGGCCATCGCGCGATTGGGCGACGATATCATCCAGTCTCTTGCGATCGCCAGCAAAGCCGCCGTGCCGCTCAATTCCGGCGCCCGCGCTGATTTTGTCGTGTTCCGCGACGCCATGGGTGGCAGTCAGGTTGCAATCATCGTTGGGAAGCCCGATTTTTCCGAACCTGTTCTGGTGCGCCTGCACTCCGCCTGTCTGACCGGCGACGTCTTCGGCTCGCGGCGATGCGACTGCGGCGATCAACTCAATCTCGCGCTCAAATATCTGGAAGAAATGGGTGGCGGCATCGTCCTCTATCTGGCGCAAGAGGGGCGCGGGCTTGGCCTCGCCAACAAAATGCGAACTTATCAGATGCAAGACGATGGGCTCGACACAGTCGATGCCAATACGACGCTTGGTTTCGATGACGATGAACGGGACTATCGCGTCGCCGCCCGCATGCTTCAGATGCTCAATTGCGATCGCGTGGTCCTGTTGACGAATAATCCAACCAAGCTCGACGGTCTTGCCAAGTCCGGAATTAAAATCACGGGAAGAATGGCAATCGAGGCGCCTGTCAATTCCGACAATCGTCGATATTTGACCGCCAAGGCCGCCCGGGCCGGGCACCGCCTCAATCATCTTGCAAATTCTCCGGCCGAGCCGTCGGACGCCGAACGTGACGCGACGGCCTTAGCACCTTAATATCGACAGGTGCGGCGGCGGCGTGCCAACTGCCGCGGTTGGAATTCTCCGGGACTAGGGGCCGGTAACGATCATGCCAGACGCTGTTCCGGGTCGTTTGATCGGAGAGCTTACCTTCTTGGAAATCTCCAAACGGGTTAGCGAGAAGTCGATATTATGTCTGCCGATCGGCTCCATCGAGCAGCATGGGCCCCACTTGCCGCTCAACACCGACGTCGTATTGGCTGAGGGCTTTACTCGCCACATTGTTTCCCGTTGGGGGGGAAGCTTCGATCTTTGGCAACTTCCAACGGTGTCAATTAGCCTCGCCCGCGAGCACGAATGGGCGTCCGGCACGATGTCGTTGTCGATCCAGACCTTGACGGCCCTCATGCGTGATCTTGCGCGCGAAATCGCGCGCTCACTGCCGGCGCGCAATCTAATGATCATCAATGGCCACGGCGGCAACAGGGGAATTCTGGAGGCCCTTATTCAGGACCTGCGTGCCGACTTCGGCCTTAATGCCTGCGTCTTTCATCCGGCTGAATTGGTGCCGGTGGATGCGAATGCGGCGGTTCCGGAAATACACGGAGGCAAAAACGAAACGTCGGTGATGTTGGCGATCGCACCGCATTTGGTTCGGCAGGTTTGCATCGCCCAGCTGAAAAATCCGCCCGATGGCGAGGCCGTCGCCATGGCTATCCTGCAGAAGGGGGTGACGTGGCCTTGGACGACCGACGATCGGCGCCTCGCCGACATCGGCGTCATCGGGGATGCGCAGGCCGCTTCGGCGGCGTTCGGGCAACGTATCATCGATCATGTCGTTGAGACCGCCGGCGGGGTTCTCAAACAACTACTGGACAATCAGCGATTGCCGGGCCACTAGATATTCCGCATGCGCGAAGCGCGGCGGACGCGATAACAACATTCTACCGGGGGGTAGGAAGAAATTGACGGACGGCACGCCGGGACAAGTCACGAGGTTTGCCTCCGGCAGGCGGCATCTGGACGCTTGGTCCGCGACGGCCGCCGATTGGGTCGGCCGTTTTGCGCCCGGCGGAGCGATTTCCCGTCGCCATATGGTGGCGCTCTGGACCGTCACCGCCGTTCATGTGGCGGCCGTGATGATCATGGCCGATACCGAGGGCGATCTTGTCGCCAAGACAGCATTCCTGCTCGCGTGGATACTGCTCAACCTGTTTTGGCTCGCACTGTTGCGGCGTCCGGTGGTGGCGGCGATCATCTCGATCGAACTTGTCATCACGCTTATTTTGCTGTCCCGATTCAAATACGACATGCTCTGGATGACCGCCGATTTCGTCGACTTGATGATCATCGACACGGACACTTCCGAATTTCTGTTGAAAGCGATTCCGTCGCTGAAGGGCTGGATTGCGTTAGGCGCCGTGGTGACGGCCGCGCTGTTGGTCGCGGCCTGGAAGCTCGATCCACTTCGCTTGCGCGTACGCAATTGCATTGTTGGTGGTTCGGCGGGCATGAGCGGGCTCGTTCTCCTGTCGCTAACCTTTCCGACCGGTCTCACCGAGGACTTCAACGGCGAACGATATATTTCAAAAATCGCGCGCACTGGCGTCGAGTCCTTGCACGAGCTCATTACGCACGGGTATTTTGAATCCGACGCCGTTGCGAGCGAAAGCCTGAAGGCGATGCCGTCCGCGGCCTGCAATCCTGCGGCCAAGCTGCCGCACATCATTCTGCTGCACGATGAATCGAACTTTGACATCACCGCGGTCGCCGGCATGAAAGTGCCGGCCGGCTATCATCGTCATTTTCAGTCACTGGATGGCAAAGCGCGCAAGCTTGTCGTTGAAGGTGCCGGTGGCCCAAGCTGGTTTACCGAATACAACGTGCTTACCGGTTTGGCGTCCCGTTCCTATGGCCGCTTCGCCACCTCGGTGACGCGGATCGCCGCCGGTCGCGTCGGCCGAGGCTTGCCGTTGTCATTGAGCCGTTGCGGCTACAAGACCTTCACGCTTTATCCGTTCTATGGCGCATTTCTCGGTTCGCGAGCCTTCCAGAAGACGGCGGGGGTCGATCGCTATCTGGACATGAGCGACCTCGGCACGCGCAATTTTGAAGCGGACAGCTTTTATTTCAACCAGGCCGCCGACATCGTCGGCCGCGAGCGCGCGAACGGCCCGCTCTTTCTGTACGTTTACACCGTTGCCAATCATTTTCCGTGGGACACGCGGCTGCGTCCCGAATTGACCCCGGATTGGCGGGACCTCGGCAATGCGCCGGAATCTGAAGAATATATCCGCCGTCAGGGGATGACGGCGCACGACTATAGCGCGTTTCTGGAGCGGCTGACGCGCGAGAATCCAGGCGAGTCATTTTTGATCGTGCGGTACGGCGATCATCTGCCGCACTTCGGACTGCGCATCATGGATTCGACCATAAGCGAAATGGAGCTTGCGCGCCGTCTCAAAGCGCAGGACCCGCGCTACTTCACGACTTATTATGCGATCGACGCCGTAAATTTCACGCCGGTCGATTTGACCTCCGCGCTCGATACGCTTGAGGCGCCGTACCTGCCGCTAATTGTCCAGGACGCGGCGGGGGTCCCGCTTGACCCAAGCTTTTCCGAACAGAAACGAATTCTGCAGCGCTGCCGCGGTCAATTCTATCGCTGCGCGGGCGGCGCGGAGGCGCGTCGGTTCAACCGGCTGCTCATCGATGCCGGCCTGGTGAAGGGGTTATAGGCGTTCGGTCTGGTGGCTGCTATTGGCAGGCGACAGGCATGTAATGGCAATACTCGCACGACAATTCTCAGTCGCCCCGATGATGGAGAGGGTGGGTTGAACGGAAATTTCTATTATTATATAATTGCTTAACGTGGGTGCACGAATTCGATGTCGTGCCGCTCGGCGTAATTTTCACTACGGAAGGGGAGTAGCCTGTACGATTGTGCTCTGAACGGTCTCCGTTCCCAAATATGCGACCAGAACGTTCGGATCGGAAAGGACAGCGTCAGGCTTGCCGTCTGCGATAGTGCGCCCGTAATCGAGCACATGAATACGGTCGGCGAGGTCTGCGATCATCTGCATATCGTGTTCGATCCAGACGATAGTCATCTTCAGTTCTTGCTTGATGCGGAGAATAAAGCGAGCGAGGTCTTCGCGTTCCTCGCGGTTGAGTCCGGCGGAAGGCTCGTCCAGCAACATCACGGTGGGCTCGAGAGCCAGCGCGCGGGCGAAGCCGACGATTTTCTGCACGCCGAACGGCAAGGCGCCGACTTGCGCGTGACGAAAGCGCTCCAGTTCGACCAGATCAATGATGCGCTCGATCTCCCCGCGGTGGGCAACTTCGGCGCGCCGCACGCTCGGCAGGAACAGCATCTCCGCCAGCGGATTTGTGCCGATGCGGGCATGGCGGCCGGTGAGGAGGTTTTCCAGCACGCTCATCTGCGGGAACAGTTCCCCGTGCTGAAAGGTGCGGGCGACTCCAAGGCGAGCGATATCGTGCGGAGCAAGGCCCGCAATATCTTTGCCGCGCAAGCGGATTGCGCCACTGCCACGATAGATGCCGCTGATGCAATTAAGCGCGCTGGTCTTGCCGGCACCGTTTGGTCCTATCAGCGCCATCAACTCGCCGGGCTCCACCGTAAACGACACGTTGTCCAGCACGGTGAGACCGCCGAAGCGCAGGCTCAGATTTTCGATCGCGAGTTCAGCCATACCACCTCCGCGATCGGCGATATTGCTTGATGTCGCGGTAGGAGCGGCGCGCGCCGTCTTCGGCACTTCCTTTGCCGAGGTAAAACTCCTGCACGTCCTTGTGGCCTTTGAGGCGCTGGCGGTCGCCATCGAGCACGATGCGGCCGTTTTCCATCACATAGGCATAGTCGGCGATTTCCAGCGCCACGGCGGCACTCTGCTCGACCAGCAAGATGGCGATACCGAGTTCGTCGCGGATCGCGCAAAGCCTGCGGACGAGGTCGCCGACCACGACCGGCGCAAGGCCAAGCGACAGTTCGTCGATCAGCAGCAGCTTCGGACGGCACATCAAGGCGCTGGCGATCGCGAGCATCTGGCGTTCGCCGCCGGAGAGCAGCCCGCCGGTACGGTCGCGCAGTTCGGCGAGGCGGGGAAAGAAATGATAGATGTGCTCTTCGTGCGGTCGCCGATCGCGCGCCTTCGTGCCGCGGGCAACCGGGGCGGCGAGGTTTTCGGCCACGGTGAGGTTGGGGAACACCTTTTCGCGCTCGGGCACCAGCACAACACCGCGCCCGGCAATTTCATGCGGCGGGCGGTTCTGCAACGCCGCACCATCAAACGTTATGCTACCTTCGGTTACGACGGCGTCGTCGAGTCCGAGGAAGCCGGAAATCGCCCGCAGCGTCGTCGACTTGCCGGCGCCGTTGG
>CAMAWF010000160.1 GCA_945861895.1 Rhizobium sp. Q54 | reverse complement strand
GAAAGCCTCCGCGCGGGTCGCCGTGAGCCACGGCAGCGACGCGACCCTTGACGGCACGCTGCGGTCGCTATCATGAGGAGAGCGTCGCGGAGCAACAGGGAAGTACGGGCATTTGGCTGCCCGGGGATCATTTTCAGTGACGACTGAATGCCCGCCGCCGAAGGCGTGCCGGCATTCGGTCGGAGCGCTCTGCTCGCCCTGGTTCCGCGTGCAGCGAGTCCGCGAGGCTTGCCTCGCCGGTTCGCAAGCGCGGCTCCAGAGGCGAGCAGACTTGGGTGGGTGGGTGGCAGCCCTTCTGGCAGACCGCGAAGGCAACGCCACCACCGGCCTCGGCCTCGCCCAGCCGTCAACGCATACCGCGACGCCTGCGGAGGACTTATCGGACGGCTCTGCTGTCCGATAGCCCGGACGTGGGTGTTCGTTATGCGGATGGTGGGGGATAGGGGAGCGAGCCAGCCGCGAAGCCGGTCTGCGGTACTCCGCGGGCCGAGCGTCGCGCGGATGCGGTCGCTCCATCCTTCGGTGCGCTCTGGAGCGCGGACGGGTTCGACCACGGACGGAAAACGAGGGACTGCCCTTGGGCAGGCCCGAGGCACCAACCCCGCATGACCCTCGCGTCATGCACGGCCCCTGCCCGCTCGATGGTCAGCGCATGCTGAACACAACAAAACAACCAACAATGTATTCAGTCGCGGGCGACGTCGAAATGCACGACACAAGAAATGTTTGAAATATTAGGGAAATTCGCCCGGCGCTGACAGATACGGGGGTAGTTACGGCAACAGGGGGCGTACAGGGGGGCGCAACAAGGGACGTGCCTCACCCTCGCAAGCCAAAACGGCTGCCTGTGCTATAATGCCGGCATGACAAAAGACCAGGTGAAGGCAGTTCTCGACCGCGTGCTGACGTGGCCCTCCAAGCGGCAAGAGGACGCGGCGCGGGTGCTCGCTGAAATGGAACAGCAGGACGTAAGCCCCTACCAGCTCACTGATGAGCAGGTCGCTGAGGTCAAGAATCGGCTCGCTGACCCCAGCCCGAAATTCCTCCCCCTCGAAGAAGTCCGGGCACGTTTCGCGCTTCGTCGCGCATGAAGGTAATCATCCGCGAGGCCGCCTACGACGACCTCGACCGGATATACGCCTGGATGCCAAAGACCGCCCGCGCTCCGCAGATGCCGTTGTCGAACGGATACTCGAAAGCGCCGAACGGTTCGGCCTATTTCCACAGATGGGGCATGTGGGAAAGGTAGCGGGAACCCATGAGTGGGTGGTTCCCGGCCTGCCGTACATCATCGTGTACATCATCAAGGTCGATGACGACGTGGTTGATGTCGTCGCCGTCTTCCATGGCGCACAAGATCGCTGACGGTACGACGCTAAGCGAATGCGCATAAAAAAGCCGCCGGGGGTGCCGGCGGCTTTGAGTCTGCCCGTCATTCGGCGGGCGGCTACCGGCGTCGAGAGCCGGGTTTGTTGTTGCGGTTGTTGCCGTCGTTGCGATCCTGCGGCCCGCTGGGTTCATCGTCCTTCGGCGGACGCAACACGATCTTGCATTGCCCATCTCCGTTCGGAATTGGCAGGGCTTGCAGGATAATATTGAATCCATCGCCGTTCTGATGGGGGAACGCGGCTCCAATCGCCAGCCAGAAATCATCCTGGCCTTCGCGCTTGATGACCGTGAACGCACGCATCGCAGGTTGGTGTGTCGTCGTAGCCATTGCGGTCTCTCCTTCGGTTTCAGTGATGCGAAGCGCATGCTTCACGAATCAGCATCAGGGCCTCATCAAGGGAATTGACGCGGCCCGTTCCCATTTCCATCGAATCCGATTCACCCTCGCACTCGCAGACGGTGGCAGTGACGCCGACATACAGTCGGCCGTCAGCCATCGGTGAAAGCTCGATTGAGTAGAACTGAATGATGGATTTGAGGTCGGCAGGCGGTCGGGTTGTTCCGTCCGCGGCAGTCTCTCGTTGCAACATCTCTATTCTCCGTCTTGCAAGACCGACATCCAGGTTGGGGTGCCGGTCAACAAGACGGAGGTCTGCACTAAGGATGCATCGCCGGATTCATACGCGCAAGATTCACAACTGCGCGAAGCCAGGCTTCCGGCTCCAACATTACTCTGCTGCGTAAGTCGGAAAGCCTGCCGTCGTTTGCATGGATGCGAAACACGGCGAGGCGCACACCCTGTCAAGGGAGCAATCGCCGGAGGCGACGGCCATCGGCCGCCCTTGACAGGGGAGCGCCCGCCGCAAAGAGAGCGTCCACACAAACGACGAAAATGGAACGCGTGAGGACGCGGTATAATTTCAATTATGGAAACGCTGGTGAGGGAACGACGGAAATTCTTCGAGCGGCCGATAGAGCCGCGACCGATGCGGATAACATCGCGCGACATCGAACTGATTCGGAACATTGCTCGGCTGCGATTGGCCTCGACCGCCCAGCTCGCCGCGCTCGATGGTGGAAGTGCACAGAACGTCTCGCGCGCCCTCCTCGCTTTGTTCGAGAACGGTTATGTCGAGCGACCTGTCGCGCAAGTTGCGAGCCGCCTTTTGTATGAGGGCTCGCGTCCGACCATCTATGGGCTGACGCGAAAGGGAGCCGCGCTGCTGCGCAAGCACGGCGAAGAGGTGCGGCGTCGGCTTCTCGACGGTATCGACAAGGAACGCGGCGCGGGATGGCGCTTCATCGAGCACACCGTATCCATCGCAGAGTTCTGGGTGTCGCTCGAAATTGCAGCACGCGGCCGAGAAGATTTGCGCGTGCTGGAAAGAAACGAAATCTTGGAAGATGCTCCAAAAAGCAAACTTGACCGGCTGGTGCGAGTGGAAGCGAGTGTTCGCATCGGGGGAACGCTCAAGAAGAATGCTGTCATTCCGGATGCGCTATTCGGCTTGCGACTGAACGACGAGAAAGAGAATTATTTCATGCTCGAAATAGACCGCGGCGAGATGCCGGTCGAGCGCTACCGGAACATGCATCGGACCTATTTCTCAAAAAAGATGCAGACCTACTATGAGGCCAACCGTCAGCAGCGACATGTGCACGATCTTGGAATTGAGAATTTCCGCGTTCTCACGGTGACGACTGATAAGCCGCGCATCGAGAATATGTTGACCGCGCTGGATGCGATTACAGATGGCAGAGGCTCGAACATATTTCTCTTCGTCGATCATGCAACGCTTGCGGGAAGCAATCCGCTCGATGTGGAATGGGTGAGCGGCAAGCGGCAGTACGTGCAGCTGACGAGCTAGCCGCTGCGGCGGCTTTGGCGGCGAATAGTATCTCCTGAGCTATTCCTCGGTCGTGACCAGACTTGACACGCCAGGACAGGACGCGGCCGTCGCGCGAACGCTTGCGGTCGCGCCTTCGCCGTGTGCGGCTCGGCGGGCGGGCAAAATGATTGAGGCTTCGGGGAGTGGTTGTGCTGTGCGTGCGACAACTTCGCTTGAGGATCGTATTGGCGTCGGACCTGATTAGTTGTTGCTGATCCGCGCATTGTCATAAACGCGATCTATGATTCAATGTAGTGCAGACTCCTCGTTGTTGAACGACAGTTGCTGACTTCCGAAGTCACCGTCTCGGCTTCCGCCGCTCAACAGCGGAGGAGAAAGATGATCCAAACAACGGCATCAGGTGAGCTCTTAATTACCACGTTTACTGTCGCTTACTGGGGCGTAGGATTGGTGGCGATCAAGTTCCTAAAATGCCGCGCGTGGCTTTTAGTGTCCCTCGCGTTGGGCGCCGGCATACTTTGCTCGATCGCAACGGAATACATCGTCTGGTATTTGAGCTGAACGTGCCGTGCAAGGAGCCAGTCGAAAAGACTGGCTCCTACAATACACGAAAATCGATCGTTAACCGGTAGATCGTTGTTTTTTTACTCGTTCAAGATCGTCAATCGGCAAGTAAGCACAAGCCAACGTTAAACAACCCAATGTGACAAATCCGAACGGAATGACTTGCAGTAAGGCGTGACGGGCAAACATCAAGAATGCAATACCCGCACACAAAATAAGTGACACCGCCAACCATATATTTAAAGACCGGATTGGATTGGCCGGTTCCAAATTGGCGTCCTGAATTGTCGCTGCCTGCTTTGAGCCGCTAGCATGTTTTGACGCACTCTGGACGCCCGCCGAATCTTCCGATCCATCGCCATCAACCCCAAACGTCGCGACTAGGATTACACCGGCAGTCACGCCTAGCACGACACACCAACCACCAGCTATCCAGGACTCTTCCCAGCCCAAGTCCTTAACTAAGGGCGACAGCGCAATCGCTTGCATGATGGGCGGCAAGAAAAACAAAATAGCCATCGCTGTCATAAACCTCAGGCCTTCCAATTCGCTTTTACCCTCTACAATTCTTCGGTACTTGGCCTTAAAAAACAGAATGAGACAGATCGCAGTAATGACGCCGGCCATACACAGAGCGAATTTGGAAACAGCAAAGGGGAAATAGACTGGCTTTTCGATATCAGTAAGAGACAGTGGTGGCGCCAGAAAGAAGTAAGCCAGTGCCGTTACAGCGACGAGCACACATATAATGGCGTGCAGTAGCTCGCCACCGTTTTTCAGCGACACTATCTTCTTCCACTTGAATGCAACGACCTTGTTGCCGGAGAGCTGGTCGGTATCGCGGTAAAGATACGTAGCCGCAAATCGGAAGAGTGTGATGAAGCCAAACGCGATGAGGCCTGTTGAAGTCGCAAACGAAATGCGCTGGATATCTTGCGGCATACCGGCCTGCCCGATATTGGGCAAGCACGCAGCGATAGTCCCTATCCCGAAAAAGAATAGACTCCAACTCGACCAAAGATACACATACTGACGAGTACTTTGGCGCTTCGCCTCAGTGACGTGTGCGTATGCTTGTTGCACTCCAATGCCGACTGCAAAGCAACCGAATGTCGAGCCAAGAAGCGGGCCCCACTCGGGCTTGGCATTTCCAAAAAACGCCCCGATCGATCCGGCGTACGAGAAGAAAAGCACAATCGCGTTTCGAACGCCGCGATATTTTAATGGATTCATGAAAGCACCCGACGCTGGCGGACACGATGCCAACTGAACGTCGCCGGACCAAATGCTCCAAGGATATTGGGACGAGCCGCGACGACAGACGAGTCCTCTTCAATGCCAAGGTTTTTGTACAATGCTGGAAGTTCAG
>CAMAWF010000159.1 GCA_945861895.1 Rhizobium sp. Q54 | reverse complement strand
CCGGAACGTGCGTCTCGATCGAGAACTCGTAGAACAGAGCAACCTGGTCAACTGGCCGATGTCCCATCATGATCTTCAGTCCTGCCTCTCGCAGCGACTGAATCAGCGAATATCATCTCGTGCAACTGCCGGACTTTTTCAACAAAATCGGACAAGAGCGGACATTCGGCAAGCTCAGATGGGCGCTTGATCGCGGTCGTCCGGTCCGTAGTCTCGCACAACCGTGGCAACGCGAAGCCGATAGTCCGCGAACATTTCACTCCGCCCGAGAGCCTGAGCTTGCCTATGTTTAAGGTGATTGCGCCACTTGGTCAGCGCGTCTTCGTCCCGCCAGAACTGTAGCGATAGCAATTTGCCTTCCTCATAAAGGCTCTCAAACCTTTCGACGGAGATGAACCCATCAATCTGCTCAACCTCACTTTTTAGCACAGCAGCCATTTTGAGATAGTCGTCTTTGCGTCCCTCGGCTGGCCAAACTTCGAATATAACTGTCATCATATTTTCGTTCCTCAGTCGCCCTTCAACGACGCCCAATCTATCAGGTGCAGAAGGGGAGAACAGAGCGTCAATATTCAGTTGGATGCTGTGGTCTGCCTCTTGTCCTTTCCGAAAATCATATCCGGACGTATCGGTGATGCAGCCCGGCCAAGACTGGAATGGCGACAACGCTACCAGACCGTTGGACGGTTCGACGCAACGGCGCATCTTTCTGTAATGCCAAGTGCGTGCGCGTATGATTGTAATACCCTGCATAGGCGAAAAGAATTCGCCGCAGGTGCGCCTCGCCGAAGATGATCATTTGGTCCAGGCACTCGCGACGCAGTGTGCCGATTAGACGTTCCGCAATACCATTTTGCCACGGCGATCCAGGCGAGATCGGCCGGTCGCGGATACCCATGGCCCTCACTCGGGACGTAAAGACATGCCCGTAGGCACGGTCATTATCGCGCACCAGATAAGTCGGCGCTGACGCCCAAGGGAAAGCCTCAGTGATCTGCCGGGCCAGCCACTCGGCCGTCGGATGCCGTGTCACCTCAAACCACAGCAGCTGTCGCCGGCCGTGCCCCAGAACCAAGAACGCAAACAAGAGATCAAAGCTCACCGTCGGCACAACGCACACATCGATGGCGGCGATCGCCTCAGCGTGATTCCGAAGAAATGACTTCCAAGTTTGCGATGGCGGATTCCGACGTCGCACCATGTATTTCGAGACCGTCGATTGTGCCACCTCAAAGCCGAGCATCAGCAGCTCGCCGTGGATTCGAGACGCTCCCCACAGCGGGTTCTCCTTGCTCATCCGCTGAATGAGATCACGCAGGCCACAATCGATCTTCGGCCGCCCTGCCCTATTTCGCGATTTCCAACGCCAGAACACTTTGAAACCAGCGCGATGCCACCGCAGGATCGTCTCCGGCTGAACTACCTGGGCCAAGCCGAGTAGGCCTGGCCAGAACTGGGTCATCCATATGAGCAGTGCGCGATCACTACCCTGAAGTCGAAGACGAGGCGGTGATCGCCGCAAAGCGATGTTGAGCTGATGACGAAGAAACAAATTCTCGACTTCAAGCCGGCTCCGCGACTTGAATGGGTCGCCGACGAATATTCCGAGCGCGCGCAGGATCGCAAACATCGCTTTCAATGATGCGATGATTCTGCCTTACGATGCGAATCCAGGCCGGATGGAGTTTTCGGAAAGGACAGGCGTTATCGATAGACAAGAATGTCATTTCTGAAGGAGCACCGGTAGCGAGTGCCGGAATGATAATAACCGCCTCATTTTCCGACACCCGCTACTTGCCAAGCAGGGGACCTGCGCTTCTGCAATTTTAACTGCGCTTGGGCAGATACTTTGCCGACCTCTCCTCGACCGCCGTCCATTCGGAATCGGTGAGCTTGGCCGCGCCGACGAACTTGTTGGTGAACATCGTATCGACCTTGGGTAGATTTTTAACACCCATGTAGGTCTCGACCGTGCTGGCGGTCTGCGTGACCAGTTCGGGCTCCATGAATCCAAGCCCGCTCTTTTTGAAAGCCGGCACCATGCCAAGCGCCGTACTCACGGCCTGGCCATACTCGACGACCTTCTGATTGGCGAGGCTGCCACCTTGGAATTCCTTGACGCTCTCGAGGTGGATCTGCACGGATTTTTCGGGGTTGAGGTAGACGTATTTCAAGCCTTCCATCAGCCCCTCAACGAAGGCTTGGCAGATCTCCGGCCGCTTCTCGATGGTGCTGCGCTTGCAGGCGACAACGTTACTGAGCATCTTCACCCCGTAATCTTCATACAGGATCCCGTTGATCTCCATTCCCTGCGCCCACAGGCTCGGTGCGATGCTGCCGAAGAAATTGCCCTCGGCTTTAACCTGCTTTTCCACCAGAGCCTTGATCAGCGCGGACGCGTCCATAGTGACCTTGGTGACCTTGCTGTCATCGATCCCCGTGGCCTTGACGAATGCAGGCCACAATTGGAAGTCGCCGCTGCCGACATCGAAGGCGACGGTCTGGCCTTCGAGGTCCTTGGGCTTGGTGATCCCGTATTCCTTGAGTGAGAAAATTCCTACCGGCGAGCGCGGCCAAATGCAGGCGATCGCCACGTTGTCGAGACCGCGCCCGGCGCAGTTCATCATCACCGCCAGGTCCAGAATGCCGAAATCGTATTGTCCTTGATCGATGGGCACGCAGACCTTGCCGGAGCCGAAGCCGCGATCGATGGTGACATCAAGGCCTCGCTTTTCCCAGAAGCCCAGCTTCTTGGTCACAAACGTGTAGCTGAAGGTGCCGAGGGGCAACCAAGGCAGCGTCAGTTTGATCGGAGTTGCTGAGCGCGCGATCGTAGGCGAGTACAAAGAAAAAGCGCTGCTGGCGCCGGCTGCGCCTGCCAGCGTTAGGAAGGAACGTCGATGTAAGGACATGGCAGTCTCCTCTGGTTGTGTTATTTTGATTTCCAAGAATCTAGTTTTTGTGTTCCGTGTTGCATCGATCAAATTCGTATCACGCTGCGCTCCTTGGTCTCGGTGTGCAACTAGCCGCCGCCGCCGGCGCCTATATCGCTCGGCGCCTGCCAATACACGGCGTGCTCCTCGGCGATTACGATAAGTCCATAAAGCGCCAGCCCGCTGATGCTCAGCATCGTGATTGCCGCCATCATCAACGGTGTATCGAGTAGTCCGCCGGCGAGCTTGATCAGGTAACCGATGCCTTCCTGCGAGGCGACGAATTCGGACACGATGACGCCGATGATCGCCAGCGTGATCGATATCTTCATGCCGCCAAAGATGTATGGCAGCGCATTCGGCATGCGGATTTTCCAAAAAATCTGCCAGCGCGAGCCCATGAAGGTGCGGGCCATGCGGTGGATGTCTTCGTCGATCGTTTGGAATCCCATCGCGGCATTAATGGTCATCGGGAAGAAGGCGATGAGAACCGCGAGCAGCAGGCTCGACATCGTTCCAGTGCCGAACCACACGATAAACAGGGGGGCGATGGAGATTTTCGGTATCACCTGCGATACCACGATAACCGGATAAAAGCCCTTTCGAACGATGGTCGAATAAGTGATCAGAATCGCGACCAGCACGCCGCCCACCACCGACAAGGCAAATCCGAGCACCGTGAGGTAAAGCGATGGCCAGAGGTGCGTCAGCAAAAGCTCTCGTCGTGCGATGATCGCCTCGAAGACTTCCGAGGGGGGCGGCAGGATGATGCTTCGTATGCCGAGCACGCGGACGGCGATTTCCCAACTGGCCAGCATCGCAATGGTTATGAGAACGGGCCAGGCGAGGTCGACCAGGATGCTGCGAAGCTTAGCTTGCATGGCTTGCCTCGATGGCTTTCCGCAGGCGACGGACGTAACGATTGAAGCCTTCGTCCTCCATCATGGCGATTTGTCGTGGACGCGGCAGATCGATGGCGACTTCATCGACGATCGTCGCCGGCCGGCGGCCCATCACAAGCACGCGGTCCGATAGGAACGCCGCTTCACGAATGCTGTGGGTGACGAAGATCACGGTCTTCCGGTTGGCCTGCCAGATGCGCAGCAACTCGACGCCCATCTCGTCACGGGTGATTGCGTCGAGCGCGCTGAAAGGCTCGTCCATCAGCAGGATGCTGGGGTCGTGGATGAGCGCGCGGCAAATCGATGCCCGCTGGCGCATGCCTCCCGAGAGCTGTCGCGGCAAATGATGCGCGAAGTCGTCGATCTTCGCCATCGACAGCAATTCCATCGCGCGATCCTTGTATTGCGCACGCGAGAGATTCAGAAGTTCGATCGGAAACAGCACATTATCGAGCACCGTGCGCCAAGGAAGCAGCACCGGCTGCTGAAACACGACGCCGACCTCGCGGCGCGGGCCGGAGACGGCTTCTCCGTTGATTGAAATTTGACCTCCGCTGACCTCGATCAAGCCGGTGACCATCATCAGCAGCGTGCTTTTGCCGCAGCCGCTCGGTCCCAGCAGGCTCAGAAACTCGCCATCGGATACATCGAATGAAACATTCCGGATTACTTCGAGGTCTTTATAAAGCTTTCGCACGGAGTTGATCCGCAGCACGGCTGACGACTGTGCGTGGGTATCCGCGGATGAATTTCCCAGCTTGGGGGACGATATTGCTGCTGGCATCATGTCGCCATTGGCGTTTGCATGGTGGCCGCGGGTTTTCGCCGGCTGACCGTAGCGCCGGAATGGAAAGCCGGTGATGCGCCGCAGGAGCACATCATACTATGATCATAAACACCATATCATGATGGCTGTGCACGGGCGGGCTGGCAAGAGGTGAAAACGCGATCGTCTTGCTAAATCGAATGCAATCATTGCGCGCCTGCATCTGCTTTGCCGCAGCTTGAGGGATTGTGACATGAGTGGCGGGCCCCGCATGAGGGGCGCGCGTCGGCCAGCGTGGCCTCAATGTTGCTATTATAGCAACATTGGTTTCTTCTTTGGCACACAAATCGAGCGCCGACCGGAACGGAGGGGCAGATGGGGCGACTGCGGATTACCATGGCCGGAGGCCGTTACGATCGGACTCGCGCGCTCATCGACGGGTCGGTCCGGCCCGAAGGCATAAATCTCGAATATGTCGAGATGCCGATCGAGGAAGTGTTCTGGCGCGTGTTGCGATATGCCGAGTTCGATGTCGCCGAGTGCTCGCTCGCCTATTACTTGATCTCCAAGTCGCGCGGCGGTCCGGATTT
>CAMAWF010000158.1 GCA_945861895.1 Rhizobium sp. Q54 | reverse complement strand
TTCGCCGCCGGCAACGTAGCTGTGGCGCCTGGGCCGCTTGCGCCCGGTGCGCCGCGGGATTAGGTAGTCAGTCAGCAATCTCATGGGGTGCCCGGCGGCCGTTGTCGGGCTGAGAGGCGAAAGCCAACCCATAGAACCTGATCCGGGTCATGCCGGCGGAGGGAGAGATGCAAGCGCCGCATAGCGACCTATCCAACGGGGATTTACCGCGTATTGCCGCCGATATTTTGGCGCGCTTGCGTGAGCACAGGCCGCGCGTGCATTGCATCACCAACTCCGTGGCGCAGAATTTCACCGCCAATATGCTGCTCGCCGCCGGCGCCAGCCCGTCGATGACAATTGCGCGCGAGGAGATCGTGGCTTTCGTTGAAAGCAGCGATGCGCTGCTGGTCAACCTCGGCACCTTCGATGCCGAACGCCGCGAGGCGGCCGGTCTCGCAATCGCGGCGGCGCAAGCGAAAAAATTGCCGTGGGTGCTCGATCCGGTGCTGGTCGACCGCGCCCCGCCGCGCGCGGCTTTCGCCAGAGAACTCGTTGCGAAGGGGCCTGCCGTGATGCGTCTTAATCGTGCGGAGTTTTCCGCGCTTGCCGGGGCCGAGGCAACCGATGAGACGGTTGTGCGCTATGCCCGCGACCGCAAACTCGTGGTCGCATTGTCCGGCGAGATCGACCTCGCCGCAGACGGCACGCGCATGGCGGCGCTGGCCAATGGCCATGAATGGATGGCGCGGGTGACGGCCATGGGATGCGCGGGGTCGGCGCTGGTGGCCGCCTGCCTTGCGGTTGAAAGCGATGCCTGGCGCGCGAGCGTGGCTGCGCTGCTTATGCTCGGCGTTGCCGGCGAGATCGCGGCCGTCAATGCGAGGGGCCCCGGCAGTTTCGCGGCGGCGATTATCGATGCGCTCCATGCCGTCGATGGCGAGACGCTGATTGCGCGCGCGCGGGTGACATGATGGATGTCGATCTTTCGCGTTACGCGTTGGTCGACCCCGAACGCGCGGGCGGCCGGGCATTGCCCGATCTTGCGCGGCAACTCGCCAAGGGCGGCGCCACTTTGGTGCAATTGCGCGACAAGAAAAGCAATACGCGCGAGATGATCGCAGCGGCGCGTGCGCTCAATGCGGCGCTTGCGCCATCGCGCGTGCCGCTCATCGTCAACGATCGCGTCGATGTGGCGCTCGCCGCCGAGGCCGATGGCGTGCATCTCGGACAGGACGACATGCCGCCGGCCGACGCCCGGCTTCTGCTCGGCCGCGCCGCCATTATTGGGCAAAGCATCAAGACAATGGCACAGGCGCAAGCCGCGCCGCTCGAACATCTCGATTACGTGGCCATTGGCGGTGTGTTTGCCACCGCATCGAAAGACAATCCCGATGTACCGATCGGGCTCGACGGTTTGCGGAAGATCGTTGCGGCGATACGCGCGCGTTCTGTTTCGCTGCCGATTTGCGCCATCGCCGGCATCGACGAGACCAATGCCGCGGACGTTATCTCCGCCGGCGCCGACGGCATCGCGGTGATCTCGGCTTTGTCGCTTGCGCCCAATCCGGTGCAGGCCGCAGAGACGCTGCGCAGCATCGTGGATCGCGCGCTGGCGCAAAGGAGGCGGCCGTGACCGCCATCGCCGTTACCATCGCCGGCTCGGATTCCTCCGGCGGCGCCGGCATCCAGGCCGACCTGAAAACATTTTCGGCGTTGGGTGTCTACGGCGCCTCGGTGATCGCGGCGCTGACGGCGCAGAATACCAAAGGCGTTACCGGCATCCATGACGTGCCGCCGGACTTCATTGCGGCGCAGATCGATGCGGTATTTTCCGACCTCGACGTCAACGCCGTGAAGATCGGCATGCTGTCGCAGCCGGACGCCATCAATGCGGTCGCGGCGGGGCTCGATCGCCACAGGGCCCGCAACATCGTGCTCGACCCGGTGATGGTCGCGGGCTCGGGCGACCGGCTGCTGGCGCCGGAGGCGGTCGAAGTATTGCGCCGCGAACTCATTCCGCGCGCGCTGCTGGTGACGCCGAACCTGCCGGAGGCCGCCGCCTTGCTCGATGCGCCGGTGGCGCAGACCGAAACCGAGATGCAGCAGCAGGCGCAGCGCCTGCTGGCGCTCGGCGCGCGTGCGGTGCTGATCAAAGGCGGCCACGGCGGCGGGCCGGAGAGCGTGGATTTTCTGGTCGAGCGCGATGCCGTCGTACGGCTTGCCGCCAAGCGCATCGCCACCCGCCGCACCCACGGCACCGGCTGCACATTGTCCTCGGCGATTGCCGCAGGGCTGGCGAAGGGCCACGACCTCGCCACGTCGGTGCGCGAAGCGAAAGTTTATGTGACTGCGGCCATCGCGGCCGCGGATGCGCTCGGCATCGGCGCGGGAAACGGGCCGGTGCATCATTTTCATGCCATCTGGAGAGAGCCATGACGACGCGACGCAAATTCGTAACGGCCGGACTGGGCGTGGCCGGAGCATTCGCTGCGCCCGCGATTGCAAATGCGGCGACACTGAAATGGCGCATGGTGACGTCATGGCCGAAGCGTCTACCGGGGCCGGGCCAATCGGCCGAACGCATCGCCGAGCGTATCCGCGCGCTCTCGGGGGGACGGCTCGACATCACGGTACATGCGGCGGGCGAAGTCGTGCCGGCGTTCGAGGTGCTCGATGCGGTCGGCAACGGCGTTGCCGACATGGGCCACACCGCCGCGTTCTACTGGCAAGGCAAGATGCCGGCCGCGGCATTCTTCACCACGGTTCCCTTCGGCCTCACGCCGCCCGAGCATGTGGCCTGGGTCGAAGCGGCGGGCGGGCAGGCGTTGTGGGACGAATTATATGCCCCCTTCGGCGTCAAGCCGTTCATGGGCGGCAACACCGGCGTCTGCATGGGCGGCTGGTTCCGCCGCGAAATCAAGTCGCTCGACGACCTGCGCGGCCTGAAAATCCGCTCGCTCGGCCTCGGCGGCGAAGTCTATCGCCGGCTCGGCGCCACGCCGCAGACCACGCCGCCGGCGGAGATTTTGGTCGGCCTGCAATCCGGCGTCATCGACGGCGCCGAATTCGTCGGGCCCGGCTCCGACATCGCGCTCGGGCTCTATCGCGTGGCGCAGTTCTATTATTACCCCGGTTTCAACAAGCCGAACGGCACCGGCGAATGCATTGTCGCGCTCAAATCGTGGGCGGCGCTCGACGGCGAGTTGAAAGCAATCGTCGCGCATGCCTGCGCCACGGAAGCCAATTACGCGCTCGCCGAAATGGAACGGCTCAACGCCGAAGCGCTGGCCGCGCTGACCACGCGCCACGGCGTGCAATTGCGCGCGTTCCCGCAAGCTCTTGTCGCCGCGGCGCGCGCCCAGGCGGCCGATGTCTTGAACGAACTTGCCGGCCGCAATGAACTGACCCGCAGGGTGCACGATTCCTATCTGGCGTTCCGTGCGCGAACCACGGCCTGGTCGCGTATTTCGATCGAGGCGGTGCTCGGCGCCCGCGGCTGAAAAAATGCCCACCGCGCTTGGGCTTTTATGGTTAACCGCAAATTAATGTTTCTGGCGTGTTGTAGGCCCGTATCGCCGTGCGTGCGCGCTATCGCGTTTGCCCGGTCACCTTTTCATCTTCCGGCGAAGGGGCTGCTTCATGACATCCAGACTGATCCGTATCGGCATTGCGGCCGCGGCGCTCTTCGCCTTGCCGCCGATCGCGCAGGCCGCCGAACTTCCGGGCGACCCGGTCTACAAGTCGCCGAGCTACAAATCGCCGGCCTATAGCGCACCGTCCCAGCGTTCCTGGAGCGGCTTCTATGCCGGCTTGAACGGCGGCTATGGCTTCGGCAGTTCCAAATGGGATGTGCCGGCGGTGAGCAACAAACCGAGCGGCGCGCTGATCGGCGGCACGCTGGGGTATAATTTCCAATACAGCTCCTGGCTCTTCGGCCTGGAGGGCGACTGGGGCTTCTCTACCATGAAGGACGACGTCGCCTGCAGCACCGCCATCTGCGAGACCAAGAACTCATGGCTCGGCACCGCGCGCGGACGTGTCGGCTACGCCTTCGACAGCTTCCTGCCCTATTTCACCGCCGGCGTCGGCATGGGTAACGTCAAGGCGCACCGCTCCAGCCTGACCACCACCGGCAGCCACAGCGGCTTCGGCCTCGCGGTCGGCGCCGGCCTCGAATATGCGCTGTGGTCGAACTGGAGCGCCAAGCTCGAATATCTCTACGTCGACCTCGGCAAGTTCGATTGCGGGACCTCGTGCGGCGCCACGGTAAACAATGTGAGCTTCAACGCCAATATCGTGCGCGCGGGCATCAATTACCTCTTCTAGATTTTGTATTGGCGCACCGCGAACGCCATTTTCTTCGTCATTCCGGGACGGCGCTTTAGCGCCGGACCCGGAATCCAGACGCAAGCCCTGAAGTCTTTTCTGGATTCCGGGTTCGCCCGCCTTCGCCCCTCGGGCTCCGGCGGGCGCCCCGGAATGACCGATATTATTTGAACGCCACCACCTTTTGCCGCTGCTCGCCCAGGCGGTCGATGCCGAGCGTGACCACGTCGCCGGGTTTGAGATATTTCGGCTCCGGCTTGATGCCGAGGCCGACGCCGGGCGGCGTGCCGGTGACGATGATGTCGCCCGGCTCCATGACGAAGAACTGCGAGCAGTACCAGACGATGTGCTTGCAATCGAAGATCATGGTCTTGGTCGTGCCGCGCTGGCGCTTCTCGCCGTTGACGTTGAGCCACATCTTCAAACTTTGCGGATCCTTGACCTCGTCCTTGGTGACGAACCACGGCCCGATCGGCCCGAAGGTTTCCGAGCCCTTGCCCTTGCACCACTGGCCGGAACGCTCGATCTGGAATTCGCGCTCGGACACATCGTTGGCCAGGAAATAACCGGCGACCGCGTCCATCGCCTTGTCCTTCGAGAGATAACGTGCGCGCTTGCCGATGACGATGCCAAGCTCGACTTCCCAATCGGTCTTGCGCGAATCTTTCGGGATCATGGTGTTGTCGTTCGGCCCGCAGATGCTGCTCGGCGCCTTGTTGAAGATGATCGGCTCCTTCGGGATCGGCATGCCGGCTTCCGCCGCGTGGTCGGAATAATTCAGCCCGATGGCGATGAAGTGGCGCACCTTGCCGATGCAGGGGCCGAGCCGCGGCTTGCCGCTCACGGCTTTGAGCCGGTTGATGTTGGCCTTCCTGATCTTGGCCAGCCCATTGGCGGCGAGCATGGCGCCGTCGAT
>CAMAWF010000157.1 GCA_945861895.1 Rhizobium sp. Q54 | reverse complement strand
TCATCCTTGCCGCCGGCATTGCATTGCTGTCGGCACCCGCTCGCGCGCAGGATAATCCGCCGCAGACCCCGGCGCCGCAAACCACCGCCCCGCAGGCCGCGCCCGCGCAGGACAACGCTGCGCCCGGCGTTACGCCGCCGGAATCAACGGCGCGTTTTTCTTTTAATCGTGTCGACGATGGTTTCGTGCGGCTCGACAAGGTCACCGGCCAGGTCGCCATGTGCAGCGCCCGCGCCGTCGGATGGGCCTGCCAGGCCATGCCGGAAGAGCGGGAGGCGCTGGAAAAGGAAATCCTGAAACTGTCGGATGAGAATGTTGCATTGAAGAAGGAACTGGCGGCGCGGGCATCGCCGCCAGCCGCCAAGCCGGAAGCGGGCGGCAGCGACCAGCATCTCAAACTGCCGACCGACGAAGACCTTAACCGCGCCATGGCGTTCATCGAGAAGGTCTGGCGCCGTCTGGTCGAGATGATCGCAAATATGCAGAAGGAAATGATGCGCAAGGTCTGACGAGCAGACTGCTAGTCGTCCTCGCCCGCTTCCCGATCGGCGTCGTCCTGCTTTTTGGCGAACGAGAACAGGATGATCGTGAACACGATGAGCGCGCCCTGCGCGGCGATAAAAAAGCCGAGCGGCATGTTGAGCACTGGCACGGTGATCTTGTTGAGCGGAACGACGAACAGATAAACCGCCAGCGAGAACAGCAGCCACAGGGCCAGTAGTGTTTGCAGCAACCGGTTCGTCCGCAGCCTGTGGGCCTGCTCCTGGATAAATGGTAATTGCCGGTCGAAAGGATTCATCGGTGCTCTCCCCGCTGTGTGGCAACAGGCGAATGGCAACCCACACGAATCACTTGATCAAAAGCAAACGCCCCGGCGGGCGGGGCGTCCAGTCAAATCGGCGCGGTTTGAAGGCAGCCGGACCCGGCGGCTACAGGCCGATAACCGAGAACAAAAGCGCGATTACCCACATGCTGATGGCGATGGCGCAAGTCCACATCGCAAAAGTAAGATAGGTATCGCGCAGAATGGTCGCGCTCGCCCATTGCGCATAGGCTTCCGGCGGGCGGAAGTCCTTCGGCAGATAGAGCCACATTTCGGTTTTGCGGTAATCCTTGGTCAGCGCCTCGCGCGCCTTGTAGATCAGGATCGCGGCCATCAGCATGGTCAAAGTTCCGCCGGCCTGGAAGGCCATGCGCGGCTGGAAGGACATGCCGACCATGACGCAGAAGACCGCCAGCGCGCCAAAGCCGCAGGCGCGCAACACTGTTTCGTAAGAAATCCGGCGCATCTCTTCCATGGAAACGCCCGTGAGCCAAAGACAGTGAACAGGCTACCGCAGCGGGTCGATTCGTTTCAACCTGTTGGCGGGGTCACGTTCGCGTGTGTGGACGGTGAGCCGCGGTGCCTGGATCACAGCCCGAATTGCAGAAAATTGCCCATTGCCGGGAGCGTGAGCAGCGCGGTGCCAGTGAGCCATATCCATAGCGACGCCGGGGTGGAATCCTCCTTGGCGCCGACGAAGAGTTCGTAGATTGCCGCCGGGATGCCGCCGAGAATAATCGTCGCGGTCGAGACCATCAGCGAGGAAAACAACAAGGTCAGCGCTGTGCTGCCGAACAACAGCGCCGGCGCCAAAATCTGGACATGCAGCAGGGCGAACAGCAGCGCCAGTTGATTGAAAATGCCATTGACCATGCCGAAAAAGGCGATGCCGACATAATAAGAGTTTCGTTCCATGGAGCGGGTCAACCGATCTTGGGCGCGATGCCCAAAAACAAGAACAGATAGAGCATCAGTACGCGCAGCCAGAACATCCATACGAAACCGAACAGCCAGAGCACGACCGGCTGGGTGGCTTTAGGCGTCACCAGCGCGATGACGGCAAGAGCCGGATCGGTGATCCGGCAGAAAAATCGCCAGATGTAGTTCGGCGAATCCGCATCGAGGAACAGCCCAAGCAATACCCGGCCTAGCATCGTGTACATCAGCGCCGCCAGAACGAAATTCGGCAGGTGGAAGTACCAATAGCTGAGAAATGTAGCGCCGGTCACCGGGGGTCGATCCTCATTTCAGCGCAGAATGGCCGTTGTCGCCTTGGCCGGCAACCGAAAAAAAGCGGGGCCCCGCAGGGCCCCGCTCCAGCTTAGACCGTTTGAACCGGTCAGACTTTTTCTTCAAGCACCGTCCGGCCACGCGGCTTGCGGATTTCGTCGATGAAGGCTTGCATCTCCTTCGACGGCTCCTTGCCCATGAGGCTGACGACGTAGATGACCAGGAAGCCGAGAGGCATCCCCAACAGACCGCAGTTGATGTTGTTGAGGTTGAACCAGCCGACTTTATTGGCCATCGGATGGGCGAGCGTCGGCCAGGATTCCATGGCGTTGGGTAGCGCCATGGCCCTGACGATGTCGACCACCGGCGCGCCGGTGACCGGGTTGAGCAGCGAGGTCATGCCGAAATACTTCACGCCTACGCCGGGGAAGTACCTGGTGCAGACGAGATAGAACAGGCAGAGACCGAACCCGGCAATTATGCCGCAGATCGCGCCCGTCGCTGTTGCGCGCTTCCACCAGATGCCCATCACGAGCGCCGGGAAGTTACCCGCCATCGCGAGCGAGAACGCCCACCCCACCATGGCCAGGATGTCCCCCGGTTTGGTTGAGGCGAGGTAGGCCGAGATCACAGCGACGATGAACAAGAGAACGCGAGCCACGGTGAGCCGGCGAACGGTCGGCGCATTTGGATCGAGCATCTTGTAGTAGACGTCGTGGCTGAGAGCGTTGGCGATAGCGAGCAGCAGCCCGTCGGCGGTGGAAAGCGCCGCCGCCAGACCGCCCGCGGCCACCAGACCCGAGATCACATACGGAAGGCCTGCGATCTCCGGCGTGGAGAGCACGATCACGTCCGTGTTGATGACGAAGTCTTGCAGCCGGACCACGCCAGGATGGCCCGCAATCGCCTTACAGGCGGCGATGGCGGCGTCCAGATTGACGGCATTCTTGCCGCAGATCTGGATCAGGCCAAGCTCGCCCCAGGTGAACAGCCACGGCCGAAGAGACGCGACGTCGCGGCCGATGATGTTGGTGTAAACCTCCAGCTTCGAGAACGCCGCATAGGCCGGCGCCGAGAAGTAGAGCAGGAAGATAAATAACAACGACCACGACACCGACTGTCGCGCCTCACGCACCGACGGGGTGGTGAAGTAGCGCATCAGGATATGCGGCAGCGAAGCGGTGCCGACCATCATGCAGAAGATGATGCCGAAGAAGTTCAACGGGCTGTAGTTGATGAACGGCGTAATATGCGCCTTGAGTGAGCCCGCCGGGCAGCTCGCCGCCGTGCACAGCGTCGCGAGACCATCCTTTAGCATTTGCCCTTCACGCGCCGTGATTTCCACGATGGCCTGCCCGTAGGTAAGTTCCGGGATCGGAATCCCGAATTTATTGGTGGACAGGATCACGATCGGCGTCAGATAGGCGATGATCAGCACGATGTATTGGGCGATCTGCGTCCAGGTCACCGCCCGCATGCCGCCCAGCATCGAGCAGAGCAAGATGCCGGCAAGACCGGCAAACACAGCAAGCTCGAACGGCATGCCAAGGAAGCGCGAGGCAATGAGGCCGGTGCCGTAAACCTGCGCCGTCACATAAGTGAAGGAGCAGCAGACCAGCACGAGCACCCCGAGGATGCGCGCAAAGTTGCCGCCAAACCGGAACGCCAAGAAGTCTGGCACGGTATAGGCGCCGAACTTGCGCAGGTACGGTCCGATCAGAATCGACACCAGCACGAAGCCGCCGGTCCAGCCGAGCACCCAGGCGATGCCGTCGTAGCCGAGCAGGAATAGCGTGCCTGCCATGCCGACGAAGGAGGCTGCCGACATCCAGTCGGCGCCGGTCGCCATGCCGTTGTAGAAGGCCGGCACGCGCCGGCCGGCAACGTAGTATTCGGAAACTTGCGCGGTACGCGTCATCACGCCGATGACGGCGTAGACCACGATCGTGAAGCCCACGAACAGATAGCCGAGGACTTTATTAGGCACACCAAACTGCTCGAGGATGGCAAGCAGAATGATGAATGCAATGAAGCCACCCGTATAGGTGCCATACATCCGGCCGAGCTGTTTATAAAAGGCATCTGCGCTGGTAGTGGTTTGAGTCGCCATGATATGTTCCTCCCTCAATCGTCTTCGGCCATGCCGAACTCGCGGTCGATCTTGTCCTGCTGTTTCGCGAACATGAACAGCATGACAACGAACACGATCAGCGAGCCCTGCGCGGCCATGTAGAAGCCGAGCGGGAAGCCAAGCACTGGAATGATGATGGTGTTAAGCGGTATGACGAACATGTGGATGACGTAACCGAAGAAGAACCACACGCCGAGATGAATGAACATCAGGTTGGTTGTCTTCTTCCAGTGTGCGTCGGTGTTGGATTGACTGGCCATGGGTCGCAAGCCCTCCCTCAAAGCACCGGTCCGCTTGTGCGGACCGGATGTGAACGTGCGAGGGGAGCCGACGATCGGCCGTTGCGGCACCCCCCTTTGCCGCTGCTTCAGCCCGTTTCTTTGCTGACGGGTCCAAAGCCAATGATAAAAGGTAGCACCGGGACTTACGGGACCCGTATAAGACTTTCGGCCAAGGAGTCTGGGTATTACAGCTGGGTTGCTTGGCTTTTTTAGCGATGCTTCTTTCGCAAGTGCGAAGGCGGCCCAAACGAGTATAGTGGCGCGGAAAACATGATGCGTCTGTTCGACATATTCCGCCGCAAGCCCCCGATCCGGGACCCCCATGCGCTTGCGGATTTCATCGATGAGAATTCGGCCTTTCTGGTGCAGAAGGCGATCTATGAATATTCCCGCGCCCGCGCCGGGCACTATTCCAAGGTGCTATTTGCCGAGCCCGAGTTCCGCGAAGCCGTCGAACAATCGCGCTGGCGCGCTTATCCGCTCGGTCTCGCCATGGTCGCGGAAGTTGTCGACAACGTTTTGCATTCCCACAGCGCGGACAGCCGGGCCCAGGACCTCGATAAGCTCAGCGCGGTTATTCTGTCGGTTTTCGATCGATACCCCATTCCAGCGGCGCTCGGTGAGGTGACATGGCAGCAGTTGCGCGCCGGTATGGAGCGCCGCCTGAAACTCATCGGCTTGCATCCGCCCAAACGCGCGGTGGATATTCCGGAGCCGTTCGCCAAGAGCTATTTCGACCTGATGCCCATTCACGAGAAGCTGCGA
>CAMAWF010000156.1 GCA_945861895.1 Rhizobium sp. Q54 | reverse complement strand
CCGCCCAGAACCTCCGGAAACTGGCGAAACTGATACCGATACCGAACCTGAAACCAGCCTGACAGTACATCGGGCCGCCGGTCTAGCGCGCCGTCAACCTCGCGACGCGATCCGCCTCGATTTATTGCCGGACTTTTTCAACAAAATCGGAGCGAAGCGGACATTCAGCAAGCCGCGCTTACAGAACCGGATTTATGAGTACGCGCCCTGGACACATTCGCGATTTCGCCCGGGTGGAAGCGGTTCAAACCGTTTCCATCCGGGCGTTTTTTAGTGCGCCCGCGCCATGTCGCGGCCGCTCGTTCTTGTTAGTGGGTGCGGACTATCCGATCATCGCAGGACCAGCACCGGAATCTTCGATTGGTTGAGAACCTTCTGCGTGACGCTGCCGATGAACACGCCGCGCAGCCCGCCCTGGCCTTGCGTCGCCATCACGATGACATCGCATTTTTTCTTCTGCGCAACGTCAAGGATCGCTTCGGCCGGATAGTCACTGGTGACGTGGACGGCGGCGTAGGGCACACCCGCCTTCTTCGCCGTGCGCTCGATGAAATCGAGATGCTTGGCCGTCGTCTTCTCGATCATCTTCGCGTGCACTTCCGGCGTCGCATAGCCGACCGGCAAGTTGTTCCGGTAGACGATGGGTGTGGCGGGTGGCGCCGCGAAAAAACCAGTGACCTTGGCGCCGACCGATTTGGCGAGCGCCACGCCTCGGACGACCGCCTTTTGCGACGGCGGGGAACCGTCCGTCGGGATGAGAATGTTCTTGAACATGTCGTTTCCTTCGCCTCCTCACTTCATGTAGGGCAGAACCCAGATCAGCATCCCGAGAGCGTAGCAGACGAAGGCACTGACCAGCGTGAACGGGATGCTCCAGGACAGGAACTCCCGCAGCGAAACCTTGCGGTCCTCTTCCTTTTCGGCGATGCGGAGCGCCACGTAGAGCGCCGGTGCGCCCGCGATGGTGAGATTGCTGCCAATGGTCCCGGACCATAGCACCATCCACCACAGCGGCCAGGTTGGAATGCCGGCCGCGCCCAGATCCCGGATCATGTAGAGAAACGTCAGGATGTAGGCGTCGTGCTCCACCAAGCCGACGATCGGAATGGTGACCCAGTAGAGCAGCGTCGCGCCGAGCGCGAAATTATTCGCGAACAACGGCTTCATCGCGTCGGCCATCAACTGAAGGATGTGCGTCTTTTCCAGGCCGCCGACGAGCGCGAACAGCGCGATGTAGAACAACACCGCGCGCCAGTCGAGGCTCTGGATGATTTCCTCGAAGCTTGGCGCTTTGAGCCGCTCGCCCATCAGCTCGACGATGAGCACCAGCGCGATCGCGCCGGTCACCGCGATGAAGCCGAGCTTCACGCCCAGCGTCTCCCGCATCGCCATCGCCAGGACCGTCAGCAGGAACATTCCGACGGCGATGCCGGCAAAAAGCGGGTCTGGGATCTTGGATTCGATTTCCGCTCCCGAGCCTGCCGCCGGTTTTCCAATTCTGCGGAACCCATAAAAGTACATGAGCGAAAGCGTGATGACGAAGGTCACCATCAGGATAGGGAGGGACGATGGCCGTCCATGCTGCCAGACGAAATCGAAGAATTCGGCGCCGGCCACGCTGTGCAACATCTGCGGCGGCAGGTCGCCGAGCAGCAGCGCCGTGCCCATGATATTGGCGCTGAATCCGATCATCAAGACAAGCGGTGTGGCCGGGATTTTCAGCGCCCGCGCCAGCGGCAACGCCACGGGCGCCATCATCAAAATGCAGACCACGTTGTCGATGAACATCGACAGGATGCCGGTCAGCATCGACAGCACCATGATGAGCAGTCCGGGGCGTCCGCCGGATAGCCGCAACGATTGCACCGAGAGCCAACTGGGTACGCCGCTCCTGCCGAAATAGCCCGCGATCACCCAAATCCCGACCAGGATCGCTATCACATTCCAATCGACGAGTTGCGCGGCCTCAGTCTCGGTCATGGTCCCCAACCAGACCATCACCGCGACGCCGAGCAGCGCCGCGACCGTGCTGTCGATCTTGTTGACGACGATGGCGACGATCGTCGCCGCGAATACGGCGAAGGTCAGCCACTGGACCATGCTCATGATGTGCTTCCTAGGGTTACAAGCGTTGAAGGCAGTTCCACGCGCTTCTTGTGCGGGGCGTCGGGATTCCATCCGAGGATGGCGAGCATCACGAAGAAACCGAAGACATAGGCAACCGCGACGGGCCAGCCGTGCCGCAGCCAGCGGCCGACCGATTTCGCTTCGGGATACATGTTGGACAGCGCGACGCCCGCGGACGAGCCGAACCAGATCATCGAGCCACCGAAACCGACGGCATAGGCGAGAAAGCCCCAGTCGTAGCCGCCTTGCTTGAGCGCCAGCGCGGTGAGCGGGATGTTGTCGAACACCGAGGACAGGAAGCCCAAGCCCAGCGCGGTCTGCCAGGATGCAAGCGGAAGCTCTTCCACCGGCATCAGCGAAGCGCTGGTGACCAGCGCCAGCAGGAAGATCGTGCCCTTGAACGTCTCGGGCATGATTTCCCAGTCCGGCCGCCGGAGGCCGGCGGTGGCCAGGATGACGATCCAAACCGCGAGCCCAATCACCGGGATCGCGTCCAGCAGCGCCGGGAATTTCAGATTGGCGATGACGTTGGAGAGGATGGCGATGACGAGGATCAGCGCCACGATCGCCACATGGGTCCACTCGATCCGCGGGCTGCGCGGCGCGTCCTTGAGGATCGGAGAATAGCGGTGCTGTTGAATGGCCGCGGGAATGCCGAACACGAGGAAGCCGGCCACCGCGGCGACATAGGCTGTGAGCACGGACAGCGGGCTGATGCCGTCGATCCACATCATGGTCGTCGTGGTGTCGCCGACGACGCTGCCCGAGCCGCCGGCATTCGAGGCCGCGACGATTCCCGCGAGGTAGCCGATGTGGACTTTGCCCCTGAAGACGTGACGCGCCATTGTGCCGCCGATCAGCGCGGCGGCGATGTTGTCGAGAAAGCTGGAGAGGACAAAGACGATGGCGAGGAGTGCCAAGCCGCCCTGCCATCCGTCCGGGAGAAATGCCGGCATCTCATCCGGGACGCGACTTTTCTCGAAGTGGCGCGACAGGATTGCAAATCCCATCAGCAGCAGGAACAGGTTGGCCAAGATCACCCATTCGTGCTGCATGTGCAGGCCGAGGCCGGCAACGCCAGGGCCGAATTTGAAGCCGGTGAAGACGAGCTTGTAGACGACGATGGCCGCGAGTCCGGTCAGCGCGACTTGCAGCGTCTTGTGATGAAAGATCGCTACTCCGGTCAGCGTCAGGGCGAACAGGATGAAGTCGACCGGGATGCCGAAGACAGATATGGGCTGAGCGGCCGAGGTGCCTGCGACGGTGGCTGCGGCGGCCGGGGACGCGAACGCCCCCACGGCTGTGGCAGCGAACATTAAAAGCCAGCCCCAAGATTTAACAGCGCGCGATCGTGCGATTTGGTCAGAATCGCAGCCGGATCGGCAGCACAAGGTGCTGCGAGACAATAGGCACAAAGCGGGCTATTCCTTCTGGTTTCCAGTCCGACATCGCAGCGTGCGGCTGCCAGAGGGGCCCGGCCTGGTATTTCCTTGTCAGCGATTCATCAACACCTTCCAAATCGGGTCTACGTTCTGGGTTGTGTTCCGCGCGTTAGTTCTCGGTGTTTCCGCCCGCCACGATGCGGACCATCTGATCCGGGACGATAGTTGATGCGGCGAACAGACCAATCAGGACGAGAGCGCCAGCAACGTCGGCATACGTCACGCGAGTTGGATCCTCGCCGCCGCGGCGCCAGGCGACCACGGCGAAACCGGCCGCGAACGTCAGGAACATCGTGGCGAGCACTGGCATTAGCAAGTAGTTGGGTATTGTCACGATGAGGCCGGACCAGGCGGCGAAGCCTGCGAACGTCGCGACGGCGAACCCGATCTGCGGGCCGACACCAAATTGGTCGCTGCGCTCTTGGTAACGCGGTTTGGTTGTTCGCATCCCGGTCTTTCGTCCTCGGCGGAGGCCGCAAAACCTTTTCGGCCTGGCGAATTGTGTTATGGTCTGTCTAGCGGTGTTATGTTTAGATAGTTTAGTAAATACGAAACTGCCGTCGCAGGCAAGACGATTCCGCGTCGCCCGGGATACGAATGCAGTTTGCAAAGGCTGAAACGCAAGCCAAACAGCTGCGGAAGCAGGCAGGCGGCTGGCTGAAGGGACTCAGGGCGCGGGCTGGTTTGTCGCAGATCCAGCTCGCAGACGTGCTGAACTTTAAGTACTACACCTTTATTTCACAGGTGGAGAACGGGTTTGGCCGGGTTCCCGTTGAGAGCATGGAGGCTTGGGCGAAGGCCCTGGATGTCGATCCGACTGACTTCGCCAAGCGGTTGTTATCGTACTACGAGCCTGAACTGCATCGGCTTCTTTTCGAGGTGAAAAAATGAACGTGCTCCGGTTTCGCTCCGAGCGGGAACCTGCGGTGCAGGGTTGGCGGACAAACGAGCTTGCCAAGCTCACCAATGCTTGTGTGGCCTCTATCCCAAGCGGCGAGATCAGCGGCTGGGAGGTCGGCACGACCGAATGTGGCGATCCGCAGCTTTATCTGCTCGGCCCGTCGCCCGGCTACGAATGCATCCTGAGCATTTCACGGCTCGGCCGCCTCTATGTGCTGGAAGACGGCGCCGGCCGGGTGCTGTTCGAGAACGACAGCATCATGCGGCTGGCCGAACAGACCTGCGCGACCCTTCGCAAGCGCAAGGCCGCGATCATCGCCCAAATGGCGATCTGCTGGTGTGCGGTGCGGGAATTCTTCGAGGAGAAGGTCGAGCCAATCCTGGCTGAGCCACTGGAAGTCGTCACTCATTTTGCGCCGCACCTCGCCGGCTTGGCCTAGCATTACAGTTGCGCTCTCCGTTTGATGTGGGCTCTGCGGGTTTCAGCCTGATGGGCGCGTGTCGCCTGCCAAGCCGGCCGACCTGCCGGTACAGGCGCCGACCAAATATTTGCTAATCGCCAATCTCAAGACCGCGAAGGCACTCAGCCTCGAAATTCCGGCAACCGTACAATTTGCTGCGGCGCAAAGTGACGTGATTGGCAGATTTTGTTGCAAAAGTCGTCGATGGGAAGAGTGTGGCAACCGCTTCGATGTCTTGTAGCCGTCTGCTGCGCCCGCTCCTTTTGGCGGCGGGGCCTTTGAAGCAGCGGCCCTGACAACCGCAGCGCTTACGCAGCACAAGCAGCGGCCA
>CAMAWF010000155.1 GCA_945861895.1 Rhizobium sp. Q54 | reverse complement strand
ATGCGTTGTGGAGTGTTCGGGCAGCACTTGGACTTGAGGGGGCACGGGCCGCAGTCGTAGGTGCTCGCCGTATAGCGCAGCATGTAGCCCGAGAGGATGCGGCCCGTCGTCTTCAGAAGCCTACCCGCCGGGCAAACGTATATGTTGCGATCTTTGTCGAACTTAAAGTCGCTCCGTGAGAACGTACCGTCATCGCGTTGACTAAAATCCCGAACCGGGATGTGAGGCGTGATTCCTTTGCCGATGATCCAGGCAAGGAACTTCCCCGTTCCATAGGCCGTGTCAGCGACAAGGCGCTTAGGCTTTAAGCCAAATATCTTCTCAGTGCGCTCAAGCATCGGCTTGGTTGCCGCGACTTCATCGTAGGTGCGAGCCGGGGTCGCCTCAACGTCAACGATGACAGCGCCGTGCCCGATATCGATCAGGTAATTGAGCCCGTAGCCGAACTGCACGCGCTTGTTGGCCTTCGCCGTCCAGGCCGAACATGGATCCACCGGCGAGATCACCTTCGGTAGATTACGGTTGGCACCGGGATCCTCGTCATCGAGCCCGGCAAGGAACTCGGCAGCAGCCCGCGTCTGACGCTCCGGTGCCGACCAGTCGATCTCATCGGGAGCCTTGCCGTGATACCGGCTGGCATTCGCCTCCATGACACTGGCATCGACGGCGAAGCCTTCGCCCTTAACAAGACCCGCGTTCATACACGCCCGCACCACCGCCTCGAATATCTGCCGGAATATGTCGCTGTCGCGGAAGCAGCCGTGACGATTGACCGAAAAGGTCGAGTGATCGGGTACTGGATCGTCCAAATCGAGCCGGCAGAACCATCTGTAGGCCAAATGCAGCTCGACTTCCTCGCACAGCCGCCGCTCGAAGCGGATGCCGTAGCAGTAACCGACGATCAGCATCCGAAGCATGAGCTCGGGGTCAATCGAGGGCCGGCCGATATCGCTGTAGAAGACCGCGAGTTTCTCGCGCAAGTCAGACAGCACCCGCGTCACGATCGGGTTGATACGGCGCAGCAGATGGCCAGCCGGGATGCGCTGCTCAAGGTTGAATAGATAGAACAGCTGGCTCTGATCGCCCGTCTGCCGACCCATCATGGCAAACCTCCGCCATTAAGAATCTCACGCTGACGGAATCACTGTTCGCTGATGAGTGCGAGCCCTTTTTCAACAGTATCGACCCAAAGCGGACATTCGGAGCGAACGCCACAAAAGAAAAACCCCGGAAAATTGCCCGGAGTTTTGTTATCTACGCGGTGTCGTGAACTGTCAGCATTTGGCGACGGTTCGTCTTAACCGACATTCCACGACGCAGCGGCGTTGACACGCCTACTTGACGCGCTTCCATTTCAACTCGTTTGAGCCACCGGCCGCGCCGGCCTGACTGGCTAATGTCAGCTCTTCACCCGAAAGCGTGATGGACCACTTCCGGTCAGCACCGTTAAAATTCGGGAATGAGCTGCTCACGACCTGTTGAATGAGGAACTTGCCAGCCTCATCGATCGAATATCGACCGAAATATGAGAGAACGCCCTCGGCCACGGCCTTATATTCATCCGTGGTACCATTTTGCCGATTGTTGGATGCCAGCTTTGGGATATCAGAGCGGATGTTAAGGAAAGAAAAATTGGAGTTACCGTCGTACATCATTAAACCCAACGCCTTGCCACCGGTGGGATCAAACTTGGTGCCATCGGGCCGGATGTTCACCACCGACACTAACGTCCATGTTCCGACGAGTTGCTCTTTAAGTGACTTTTGCTGGGCGACGGCATCGCCCGTGAGTGGCACCAATAGAAGTGCCAACATAGTGAGCGCAGCGAACACGTCCCATAAACGCTGCCGTATTGTCCTCGTTGTCATTTGATCCTCCATTCGATGTCGATCGCGACCATAGTGATCGATGTGAGCGGAGGATGCCTGGAGGCTGGCCGAAAGACTTTGCGCGGACCTTGAATTGCTATTGAAATTGCCTTGATTATTTGTCCAAAAACGCGGGTAATGCCATCATCGTCATGCTGACTAAAACGCGCAGCGGCTGGATCTACAACTACCATGTTTTCAATAACTTACATGGGCGGTAGTGATGGTGTCGTGTAGCTGCTTAGACCCCCTGAAACGACGAGTGAACAGGGGGATCGTGGGGCGCCGACGTGCAGTTTCTGTTTGAAGACTATGCGCTCGACATCGATCGGCGTGAGCTGACGCGCAGGTCCCATCAGATTTCGATTGGACCGCAAGTATTCGATTTGCTGGTCTACCTGGTGCAGAACCGCGAGCGTGTGGTCAGCAAGGATGATCTGCTGGAGGCAGTCTGGTGTGGGCGGATCGTCTCCGAATCAACGCTCGCCAGCCACATCAATGCCGTGCGCAAAGCGGTCGGCGATAGCGGCGAGAAGCAGTGCCTGATCCGCACCGTTGCTCGCAAGGGATTCCGTTTCGTCAGCGAGGTCAGGGAAGCACAGACGTCGAGTGACCGCGGTCCCGCGAAATTGACTTTGCCAACAGGATCCAACGAAACAAGCCATGTGCCGGCGCTGGCACTTCCCGATAAACCCTCAATTGCCGTCTTGGCCTTCCAGAATATGAGCGGCGATCCGGAACAGGAGTACTTCGCCGATGGTATCGTAGAAGAGATCATCACGGCATTATCGCGCATGCGCTGGTTATTCGTCATCGCGCGTAATTCGAGCTTCACCTACAAGGGCCTGGTCGTGGACGTGAAACAGGTCGGTCGCGAGCTGGGCGTGCGTTACGTGCTCGAAGGCGGCGTGCGCAAGGCGGCCAACCGGGTGCGCATCACGGGTCAGCTCATCGACGCGGCCACCGGCATGCATCTGTGGGCGGATCACTTCGAGGGTTCGCTCGAGGACATATTCGATCTGCAAGATCAGGTGACGGCGAGCGTGGTGGGCGCGATCGCGCCGAAGCTGGAGCAGGCCGAGATCGAGCGTGCCAAGCACAAGCCGACCGAGAACCTCGACGCCTACGATTACTATCTGCGCGCGATGGCGAGCTTGTATCAGTGGACCAAAGAGTCCAACAACGAAGCGCTGCGGCTGCTCTACAGGGCGATCGAACTCGATCCTAATTTTGCCTCTGCCTATGGCGTAGCAGCGTGGTGTTACATCTGGCGCAAGACGCAAGGTTGGGTAGCCGATGGCGCGCAAGAGACCGCCGAAACCGCACGGCTGGCCCGGCGCGCGGTGGAGTTGGGCAAGGATGATGCGATCGCGCTATCTGCAGGCGGTTACGCGCTCGCCCACATCTTCGGCGACCTCGACGGCGGTGCCGCCTTCATCGAACGGGCTCTCGTACTTAATCCGAACCTGGCGGGGACGTGGCTCAACAGCGGCTGGGTGAGAGTCTGGCTGGGCGAGTCGGATGTGGCGATTGAGCATTTGGCGCGTGCCATGCGCCTAAGCCCCCTCGATCCGATCCTTTTTCGGATGCAGGGCGCGACCGCGTCGGCGCATTTTTTCGCGAGCCGCTATGACGAAGCATCGTCATGGGCGGAAAAGGCATTACGGGAGAATCCGAATCTTCAACAAGCATTACGCGTCGCCGCAGCAAGCCATGCGCTCGCCGGGCGGCTTGAGGAAGCGCAGAAAGCCATTGCCCGCATGCGTCAACTCGATCCCGATTTTCGCATTTCCAATATGAAGGATCGGCTTCCAACATTTCGTCGGCCGCAAGATTTCGCCAGGTACGCAGAGGGCCTGCGAAAGGCCGGGGTGCCGGAGTGATCGGCAAATGGTCATTCGCACCGACGAAGTGATCGAATGAGGCGGGACGAAATCATTCCGGTTTGATAACGCTGCCCGCCAGAAATTGAATTAGATGGGATGTCTGTTGTTGGCAGATTTTGTTGCAAAAGTCCCAAATTGGCGGGTAACAATTTTCTCGCGAGAAGGCGAAGCGAGCCGAGATCGCTGATTGATATGGCGCCAGGCTCGTTACCGAAGTCACCTGTGAGTTCATCACCGGGCAATAAGGTCCCTCACATGTTTCCTCGAAAGCCGCGTCTACGGCTCGGAAAAATTACGATCAACGGTGCAAAAAGACTTTTTCAACACAATCGGCCAGGAGCAGACATTCGGTGACGTTTTGCGGCAGCTGTGTGTACCGGAAACCTCATCCGGCGATGATTTCGGTTTTGGTGGGTGAAATTCCCTATTCCTGCGCCAGAATTCCCTTGTCCCTGTCGTAAACCTCATCCGGCTGGCAGTTGAACGAGAATCAGGCAATCCTGTTGCGGGATGAGGGATCTTTGCAGGCTCATTGGTTGGACAGTTGTCGATCTGATCCGGTCGCGGGCGGCTCTTGAGGCAGAGATTTGGACATTGCGGCAGCAGATAAACGTTCTGCGGCGGGCAGTTCCAAAGAAGTCATCCTTCAGTGCAATTGACCGAATGATATTCGTTGGTCTCTATCGATTGTTTCCTAGCGTTTGCGATGCCTTGGCGATCGTTAAGCCGGACACCATTGTTCGCTGGCATCGTGCGGGTTTTCGGTTTTATTGGCGCTGGAAGTCGAGACGACGTGGTGGCAGGTCTATTGTGCCGCTGGAGATCCGCCGGCTGATCCGCGAGATGAGCATTTCCAATCCGCTGTGGGGCGCGCCGCGGATCCACGGAGAGTTGCTCAAGCTCGGCATCGATATCGGACAGACGAGCGTCGCGAAATATATGGCCAGGCGAAGAGGTCCGCCATCTCAAGGGTGGAAGACGTTCCTTCATAATCATGCCGACGGCATCGCAGCGATGGATCTGTTCGTCGTGCCGACGATCTCGTTTCGTCTGCTCTATGGCTTGTTGATAATGCGGCATGGTCGACGACAGATTTTATGGTTTGGTGTCACAGCTCATCCGACCGCAGAATGGATCGCAAATCAGATCACGCAAGCGTGCGGCTGGGAACAAGCTCCCTACTATCTGATCCGTGATCGGGATGCAGCCTATGGTGAGATCTTCATCCGAAGACTTCGATCAATGGGTATTCGTGATAGGCCAACATCGCCGCGCTCTCCATGGCAAAACGGATATGCTGAACGGTTGATAGGCTCGATCCGCAGGGAGTGCGTCGATCATATCATCGTCTTAGGTGAACGACATCTTCGTCACGTATTGCTGTCGTATCTGAAATACTACAATGAGGTACGAACGCATTTGTCCTTAGAGAAGGACGCGCCGGTACCGCGCGCCGTTGCGGCCTTCGGTCACATTCTTTGCCGTCCGGTCCTAGGCGGCCTGCATCACCAATATGTCCGGATTTGATTTACGATAGGGACACCCG
>CAMAWF010000154.1 GCA_945861895.1 Rhizobium sp. Q54 | reverse complement strand
GTTCAAGGGGGCGTGGCTCGTACTCTGGCTCAAACGGCTGGGCGCGACCGTGACCGGGTATTCATTGGCGCCGTCGACCGATCCCAATCTTTTCGATCTGACGCAAGGCGCCGGTATCGATCGCGATGTGCGCGGCGACGTGCGCGATTACGACGCGCTGGCGCAATGCATCGAATCCTGCCGGCCGGAGATCGTGTTCCACCTGGCGGCGCAATCGCTGGTGCGTGTCGCCTATCGCGATCCGATCGGCACGTTCGCGACGAATGTCATGGGTACCGTCCATCTTTTCGAGGCCATCCGCAGGGCCGCTGGGGTGCGAGCCGTGCTTAACGTCACCAGCGATAAATGCTACGAGAATCGCGGTCTGCACCGGCCGTATCGGGAAGACGATCCCCTTGGCGGCAACGATCCCTACAGTGCCTCGAAAGCCTGCGCCGAATTGGCAACGGCGGCGTGGCGGCGGGCGTTCTTCGAGAGCGGCGGCAGTACGGCGCTTTTGGCATCGGTGCGCGCGGGCAACGTCGTTGGCGGCGGCGACTGGGCGGATGACCGTCTGGTGCCGGATTGCATCAGGGCAATGCGCGACGGGCGAACCCTTGATGTGCGCTATCCCGATGCCGTCCGGCCGTGGCAATACGTGCTGGAGCCGCTGTGCGGTTATCTCCTGCTGGCTGAACGGCTGTGCGGAAAGGATCCGGCCGCGGCGCAAGCCTGGAATTTCGGGCCGTTGGAAGAGGATGGATGGCCGGTGTCGCTGGTGGTCGACACCGTCGCGCGCCTGTGGGGCAGCAGTGGGGGCTGGCGCGTCGACACGCTGCCGAAACCTCCGGAGGCGGCGTTCCTGAAACTCGATTCTGCAAAGGCGCGCGCGCATCTTGGCTGGCATCCGCGCCTGCGGCTCAACGATACGCTCGCATGGACCGTGGATTGGTATCGCCGGCAGGCCCTCGGGGAGAATGCGACTGTACTTTGCATGGAACAGATCGACCGCTACGAACGGAAAACCACGCCATGACTCATGCGTGCCGCGCCTGTGGGCAGCCCTTGAGCCGCACGTTCGTCGATCTTGGCATGTCGCCGCTCGCCAACAGTTTCGTGCCGCTGGCTCGCATCAACGAGCCGGAAAAGTTTTATCCGCTTCATGCCCTGGTATGCGACAACTGCTATCTCGTGCAGCTTGGCGAATTTGAACCCCCCAAGGATATTTTCTCCGCCGACTACGCATATTATTCCTCCTTCTCATCGAGCTGGCTGACGCATGCGGAACGCTATGCACGGGACATGGCCGCTCGATGGGGTCTCGACGCGGCGTCGCTGGTTTGTGAGGTTGGCAGCAACGATGGCTATCTGTTGCGCCACTTCGTGAGCGAGGGCATTCCGGTCATCGGGATCGACCCGGCGGCCCATTGCGCCGACGCCGCCCGCAAAGTTGGAGTGCCGACCGAGGTCTGCTTCTTCGGTGCGCGAACCGCGTCCGACATCGTCGCGAAATACCGTCGTGCCGATCTAATGGTTGCCAACAATGTGCTGGCCCATGTGCCCGATCTTCGCGGCTTTGTCGCCGGCTTTCGCATCATGCTCAAGCCCGAAGGCGTGCTGACCTTCGAGTTTCCCCACTTGCGGCATCTCATCGCGTTGGGTCAGTTTGACACCATCTATCACGAACATTTCTCGTACCTGGCGCTCGGACCGGTGCAGCGGGTGCTCGCTGCCGAAGCTCTTCGTGTCTTCGACGTGGAGGAACTGACGACGCACGGCGGTTCTTTGCGTATCTATGTTTGCCACAGCGGTGCAAGCCATGCCGAACGTCCCTCGGTGACGCGGATGCTTGATGAGGAGCGCGCCGCCGGACTGTCCGACCCGAAAACTTATGGCGACTTCACACCGCGTGTGGTGGCAATCAAGGAGGCGGTGTTTGAGTTCCTCACTTCGGCCCGCCGTCAGGGCCGGCGCGTCGCCGGTTACGGCGCGCCCGCCAAGGGCAACACTTTTCTCAACTATTGCGGAATTGGGCCAAGCCATCTCCCCTTCACCGTCGACCGCAATCCGGTCAAGCAAAACACCTTGCTTCCGGGAACGCGCATTCCGGTGCACCCGGTCGAAATGATCGAGCAGACAAGGCCTGATTATTTAATTATTCTGCCGTGGAACCTGCGCGACGAAGTCGTCGAGCAGATGGGAATCGTCCGTGGCTGGGGTGGCAAGTTCGTGACCGCGATTCCCTCACTCACAGTGTTCTGATGCGGTTTGTTCCCATTGCTTTGTCCGGTGCGCTCCTGATCGAGATCGAGCCACGATCCGACGAGCGCGGGTTGTTTGCGCGCACGTTCTGCGAGCGGGAATTTGCGGACCACAAGATTCCAACGCATTATCCGCAATGCAATACGTCATTCAATCATCGGCGTGGAACCATCCGCGGGCTGCACTTCCAAAGCCCGCCGCATGAAGAACCCAAGGTCGTACGATGTACGCGCGGATCGATTTTTGACGTGATCGTTGACCTGCGCCGCGATTCAGTCACCTTGCGGCAGTGGTACGGCGTGGAGCTGACCGAAGACAATAGGCGCGCGATTTATGTGCCGCCCGGCTTCGCGCATGGATTTCAGACGCTGTCGGACAATGCCGAGGTCTACTATCAAATGGGTGCGGCATACGTCCCGGATGCGGCTGCCGGCATATGCTGGAACGATCCTGCGATTGGTATCCGCTGGCCGCTTCCGGTCAGCACGATCTCGCAGCGCGACGCGTCGCTGCCCAATTTCTCCCCATGAGGCGCGTGCTGGTCACGGGCGCGCGGGGGTTCCTGGGTGCGCACTGCATTGGGCCTCTGATTGACAAGGGCTTCGAGGTGCATGTGGCGAGCCGCAGCGGCGCTGCGGCGGTATCCGGCGCAACCTGTCATGGCGTCGATTTGATGGATGCGGCAGCGGTTCGTTCGCTGATGGCAAATGTGCGCCCGACCCACCTGCTGCATCTTGCCTGGGAGACCGAGCCTGGGAAGTTCTGGAACAGCGCTCGAAACACGGACTGGACTACGGCATCGCTGGATCTCTTCAAGTCGTTTGCCGACCATGGCGGCCGGCGTTTCGTCGGCGCCGGATCCTGTGCGGAGTACGATTGGTCCTACCAACTGCTCGACGATGTCACGACGCCATGCACGCCGGCTTCCAAGTACGGCCAAGCGAAGAATGCGACCCGCGAATTACTCGCCGGCCTGTCTCGTTCCTCCGGCGTATCGTTTGCGTGGGGCCGCGTGTTCTTTTTGTACGGGCCGTGTGAGAAGCGCGGACGTCTGGTCAGCGACGTTGTGGTTAGTCTCCTTCAAGAGCTTCCGGTCGCTACCTCCGATGGGCGGCAGATTCGCGACTACATGTATGTCGTCGATGTCGCGGCTGCTTTTGCCGCACTTCTGGATTCGGCAATTGAGGGTGCAGTCAACATTGCTTCGGGCGAGCCGCGCACCGTCAAGGATATCCTGTCGGCGATCGGCCGGGCGACCGGAAGGACCGATCTCATTGGCTTCGGCGAACGCCCGGTTCCGGAGGGAGAGCCGCTCCGCCTCGAAGCCTCCGTCAAGCGTCTATTTAACGATGTCGGATTTTGCCCCAGCTATTCGCTCGATCAAGGCGTTCAGGCCACTGTGGACTGGTGGCGCAAAGCGCTGGCCGGGTCCGGCCGGGCCGGGAACCAGATCAACAGATGATATTTGCAGGGCTAAGCTAAGGTCGCGGCGTTCCTGATCGTTCAGTGCTGCGACGGCGACATCGACTGCACAAAGGATGTGAAATTGCTTCCGAGCGATGCGAATACGGCATCCCAACGGCGCACGAGCGTGTTTCTGCTCCAGTTTGACTCGGCGAAAGCTCGTCCGCGCTCACCGGCATCGCGGCGTTCTTCCTCATTGGACATCAGCCGCTCCAGAACTGTGAGCCATTCCGACGGTTCTCGGCAGCCCAGATGTGGCAGGCCGGCTCCGGCCATGGCGCGCGAATAGGATGGGGTGGCCGACGTCACGACCGGCATGCCCATGCGCCACAGCAGCAATAATTTGTTTTCAGGTTTTCCGGCGGTGAATGGATCTTCGAGATCGATCGGAATAATCGCAATGTCGCAAGCAGAGATGATCAACGAGCAAGTCGTTTCTTCCCATCGGTGCATTCGAACATTCTCGAAAATACTCCGCAGGACATCGACGCTGTCGATGCGGCCGAAGCGGCCAAGCATCCGCGGCCGGTCCAAATCGGACACCACGTTAAGCACGACCGGACGCCGCCGAGCCAGCATTTTCAGCACCGGGCGGATCGCATGCAGTTGCGGAATGTTCGATGGGAGCCCTTCCCAGACCAAGTTGAACGGATGTGTGGCGCGATAGTCTTGCTTGATGGTTCTGATGACGGTGTCATGGATATCGAGAACGATGTGGACGTTGGGACACAGGTCGGCGATTACGCCTTCCTGATCCTCGGTGGTGCAGATTACGGCGTCCGCCCGGCGGCACATCTCTTGGATGGTTGCCCGATAGTCAAATCGCATGCGGCGGTGCCGGCCCGTCGCAAACCACACCGGCCCGCGCAGCAATTGCTTTATGTCGGTGCGCTGGATCGACAGGTATGAATCGATGAGATCGTAGACGACCTTGCCATACGGATAGTCAGCCCAGACGCTGATGTCGGCAAGTTCGCTCAACACCACGACATCGTATTGCTCGTCGGGCCGGGCAAGCTCGAAGGGCAAATTCCGTGCGCGCGCATAGGCTACGAACCGACGCCGATCGCCGGGCGCAGCCAGGCTGGCGCTGTAAGGGACATAGCCGATGCGCGGGATCGCGCTGTTCATGCCGCCAAGTCTCGCTACCGGTCCAGCCATTGCGCGAACTCGCGGATATCCCGCGGACCCTCAAGTGGCACGAGATTGTTCCATAGGGCCTCGGCGTGGGACTTTCGAAGCATGCCGATGCTACGGAACAACCGCAGAAAAATCGATGGGCGAATGGCGCCCCGGATGAGCAATATCCAGTCTCGAATAGCAAGCATACCGAAACGATGCACTAAGTCACGCGTCCCGATGCGGCGATATCGATACTGCAACAGCCAGAAATAGGTCTGTCTGATCAGATAACCGGGCCGGTCGATGTCGATGCCCGCCAGCTCGTCGCGATAGCGCTCCTTAAGTCGCATCAGCCACAGGCACATTCCGTTGAGCAGATCGTTGCCCGGAATGGCGGCCGGAAAATCTGTGCTGATGCCGAGATAGGCCAAGCCCTCGGCGGCGTTCTGACTATAGAAATAATGACCGAACGATTTCGATGAAACGCCGACGACGACAAGGCGATTTGGAAAATAAACCCATCGATCGGCGGAAATCAGCAGGGCATTGAGCAGGTAATGGTCCGGGAATGGCGGTTGAAATACGCC
>CAMAWF010000153.1 GCA_945861895.1 Rhizobium sp. Q54 | reverse complement strand
ATGTTACGAGATGATGCTGGATGTGAACGCATTGCCGTACAGCTTGCCGTGGTATCTGCCGGCCCTTGAAGAAACGCTTGAAGTTTTCGGCAAGGATTTCTGGCCCGAAGGGCTGGAAGCAAACTGGCGCAACGTCGAAATGCTGATGCGCTACGCCAAAGAACAGGGCTTGATCGATCGGTTGTTCAAGCCGGAAGAAGTGTTCGCGCCCAATACGCTGACGGAATTCAAAATCTAGCGGGACGCGGCCGCAAGGCTGTCATGAAAGCCGGGTCTGCGCCCGCCGGTCACCCGCCGAGATAGGCTTCACGCACGTGCGGATCGTCGAGCAACTGACGGCCGCTGCCCTCAAGCGCGAGAGAGCCCGATTCCAGCAGATAGGCGTGGTCGCACATCTCCAGTGCGGCAAGGGCGTTTTGCTCGACCATCAGGACGGTGGTTCCCAAATCGCGGATGTTTTTGATGATTTCGAATGTGCGCTCGACCAGGTTGGGCGCGAGGCCGAGCGAAGGTTCATCGAACAGCACAAGCGTCGGCCGCGACATGAGCGCGCGTCCGATTGCAAGCATCTGCTGTTCTCCCCCGGACAAGGTTCCGGCCTCTTGCGCGCGGCGCTCCGCCAGACGCGGAAACTGCTCAAAAATCTTGTCCATGTCCTTGGTGATCTCGACCCGGTTCGTGCGCAGATAACACCCCATCTCGAGATTTTCTTTCACCGTCAGGTGCGGAAAAACGCGCCGCCCTTCGGGGCAACACGCGATTCCGAGGGACAATACTTTTCTCGCCGGCGCCTGCGTTATGTCGTGACCATTGAAGGTGATTTGACCGGACCGCGGCTTGAGAAGGCCGGAAATCGCCCGCAGCGTCGTGGTCTTGCCGGCGCCATTGGCTCCGATCAGGGCCACCAACTGGCCTTTCGCTACGCTAAGCGACACACCCTTGAGCGCCATCACTTTGCCATAGCTGCAGACGAGATCGCGGATCTCAAGCACGGGCCGCCCCCCGTCCGAGATAAGCCTGCACGACTTCCGGGTTTCGCTGCACCACGGCCGGGGTGCCTTCAGCGATAATCTGTCCGTGATTGAGCACAACGACCCGGTCGGATACGCCCATGACCATTCGCATGTCGTGTTCGACCAGCAAAATCGTCATTCCCCGCGCGCGGATCGCCTCGATAAGCTTCATAAATTTCACGGTTTCCGACGCATTCATTCCGGAAACCGGCTCATCGAGTAGGAGCATCGAAGGCTTCGCCGCCAACGCCAGCGCAACACCGACCAGCCGTTGCTCGCCATAGGGCAGAGAGCCTGCCGGTTCGGAGGCGCGCATATCAAGGCCGACCGTGCGCAGGATGTCCCACGCTTCGTCCGCGAGCTCCTTTTCGGAAGTCCGCTCGCGCGGCAGCGCCAGTATCGTATCCCACAGAGTCGAACGGCCGCGGCGATGCAGACCGATCAAAGCGTTTTCGAACACCGTGTTGTTTGGAAAAACGCTCGTGCGCTGAAAAGTGCGGACCAAGCCGAGCGCCGCGATCTCATGCGGCCTTAACCCGTTCAACTGGGTTCCGTGATAGAGAATGTTGCCCGCGAACGCCCGGACGAAACCGGTAATCAGATTGAACGCGGTCGTCTTGCCGGCACCATTAGGCCCGATAAGTCCGACGACCTCGCCGTCCTGAACCTCGAAGCTGACGTCCGCGATGGCGCGCAAGCCGCCAAAATTCACGGACACATGCTCGAGTGAGAGCGCTTGTTTGTTTGTACTTGCCTGGCCCACGTCAATCCTCTTTGCGAGACGTCGCCAGGCTGGCGAGCGCAGGCCCAGTATCGTTCGGTGGTCTGCTTCTGAAACTTTCGATCCATTGCGTAACAGCCGGAACGATCCCTTGCGGCAAGACGAAGACAATAATGATCATGAACACGCCGTAGATCATCCATTGTACTTCGGGACTGGCGAACGAACGCACCGCAACCGGCAGAAAGCCGAAAATAAGGCCGCCAACGATCGGCCCTGCCAGCGTTCCTTTGCCGCCGGTGATCACCATGATTATCATCGTCACGGTGTACATAAAATGGAAAACGTCCGGGTCGATGATCTTGACGTAATGGGCGTAGAGACTGCCGGCGGCACCGGCCAGCGCGGCCGAAACGACGGCGCCGAGGATGAGGTAGCGGGTAACGTCAATGCCGATGGAGACGGCGAGCGATTCATTTTCCTTCAGCGCGACCATGGCCCGGCCGATGCGTGAGCCGACCAGCCGCGCGATCAGGATATAGGCGAGGATCGCGATGAACAGGACCAGATAGTAATAGTAGGCCTTGTTCCATAATGCGACATAGCCAAGGCCCGGCAGGCCGACGGTGAACGGCGGAACATTATTGATCGCCATCGGCCCCTGCGTGAGCTCCACCCAGTTCAATGCGACCAGCCGCGTCACCTCGGCAAAACTGAGCGTGACGATAATGAAATACGCCCCGCGCACCTTGAACGACAGTTTGCCGATCAGAAAGCCGCAGAAACCAGCGAGTGCAGTTCCGATGATTAGCCCGGCGACCGCCGGCCACGGCTTGTGTACGACGCGCACCACGCCGAACAGTTCGACGTCGAATCCGACTGACGTCAGGCTGCTGGCATAGGCGCCGATACCGAAGAATGCGATGTGTCCGAGGCTTAGTTGTCCGGTAAAGCCGAGCAGCAGGTTCAGGCTCATCGCGGCAATGATGAAAATGCCTGTAATGATAAGGACGTGCAGGAAGTATTGGTCCTTCAGCCAAAGCGGGACCGTCAGGAATATGACCAGCCAGAAGATTGGCGCGTAGCGGCTCATCCGATGCGTTCCGCGCGCGCAAAGAGCCCGGTCGGCTTCACGAGAAGGACGGCGATGATGATGAGAAAGCCCATTGCATCGCGATAGCCCGATGAAATGTATCCGGCACCGAGTTCTTCGATGATCGCCAGTAGGAAGCCGCCTATGGTGGCCCCAGTGATATTGCCGAGGCCGCCAAGAATAACGATGGCAAATGCTTTCAACGACGCCAGGTCGCCCATCGTCGGCGCCGCGAGGAAGACCGGGCCAAGCAGCGCGCCAGCCGCGGCCGCGAGGCCGGAGCCGATCGAAAAGGTGGCGGTGTAGATGCCCCGGATATTGAGGCCCATCAGTTCCGCCGTTTCGCTGTCCTGAAAGGTGGCGCGCATCCCCATGCCGAGCTTGGTGCGGTGGATCAGCGCATAGGTGCCGCCGATCAGCACGAGTGCGATCACCAGGACGAAAACACGCAGCGGCGACACGGATATCGCGCCGATGACCAGCGGCGTCTCGGGAAAGGGAGTCGTGATCGCTTTTGCGACGCCGCCCCATACCAGCAATTCGGTATTCTGCATGATGATCCATGCGCCGATCGTCACCAGCATCGTTGTCTCGATGTCGGCACCGCGCAGCGGCCTAAGCAGAATGAATTCAATTGCCGCGCCGAGCAGGCATCCGCCCACAACAGCGATGGCGAAAGCGATGAAAAAATTGAACCCGAGCAACATCGCGAACAGGTAAACAAAATAAGCGCCGAATGCGAAAAGCTCGCCGTGCGTGAAATTCACGATACGCATGATGCCGAAGATCAGCGTCAGACCGATCCCTAGCAGCGCATAGGTGCCGCCGAGGACGAGCGCATTGACCAGATGTTGAAGGAATTCGGCCATGGAGATTCTTGCTCCTCACGCCGGCGCAGAACCGCTTCCCACAGGGAGCCGGATTGCAACACGGCGGAAGAGATTATCCCGCACGTGAAAGTCGGAAACACGGGCATCCAGACCCTCTCCCCGGGCCGGGGGGAGGGTTGAGGATGGGATTGCGTGCCGCGGCGGCGGACTTTCAGCGCCACCCGCCGCGGCAGGTTATTCGACGGTGTTAGATCTTCGGAACGACGACTTTGCCGTTCTCGATCTTCACCAGATAAACATTCGGCATGCTCTGGCCGCTCTCTTGCCCCTTCGGTCCGTCCTTTTCGAATTTGATCGGTCCGTTGAGGCCGAGGATGTTCACCTTCCAGAACGCCTCGCGAATGGCCTCGGGCTCGGCCTTGCCGGCGATCTTGATGGCTTCCGCAATCGCGCGAATGCCGTCATAGCCGCGGAAGCTTGAGGTGAGGCTCCCGTACGGCAGCCCCCTCTTGTTCCATTCCGCGACAAAGGCCTTGGTGGCTGCCGGGCTCGGCGTTGCGTCCGGTGCCCAAGGGGCGAAGAAGGCCAAATGCCAGCTGCCGTCGGCGGCTTTACCGACATTTGTGATCAGCTGATCGGGATTTTGCGATCCACCGGTGGTGATGATGCGAACATTGAAGCCGAGTGCGGCAGCCTGCTTGAGAACCAGCGAGAGCTGCTCGACAGCCGTCGTCACGAACAACGTGTCGGCGCCTGAGCCTTTGAGCTTGGTAAGCTGGGCGTTCATGTCCTGCGCGCCCTGATCCATGCGCTCCACAAGCCCGACGGAGATGCCTTTTTCCTTCAGTACCTTGGTGAATTCATCGGCGGTGCCGCGGCCCCAGTCGTTGTTCACGACGAGGAAGTCCGCCTTTTTGATGCCGATCTTGTTGACGATTTTTGCGAACACGGCCGCCTCGACTTCGGACGGCGGTGCGATGCGGAAAATATATGGGTTGCCGGCTGTCGTGATTTTCGACGAAGACGACGTCTCGACCAGCATCGGCACCTTGTATTCCATCAGCTTCGGCATCACGGCGAGCGTTGCCGTCGAAGAGGACGCGCCCATCAGCACCGTGACCTTATCGCGCACGACAAGCTTTTCGGTCACCGAGGCCGCTTCCGTAGGGTTGCTCTTGGTGTCTTCGATAACGAGCTCAAGTTTTTCGCCGATCACGCCGCCTTTGGCGTTGATCTCGTCAACGGCAATTTTCGCGCCGTTGACGACGTCGGTGCCGGCGGCAGCGAATGCGCCGGTGAGCGGCTGCACCATGCCAATCTTGATTGTCGATTGCGCGGCGGCGCCGCCGACCAAACCGAATGCGACAACTGCGGCCGCGGCGGTTTGTCCGATCATGGAGTGAAATCGATTCATCTCAAGCCCTCCCGTTATTTCTCATTGGACACAAAGTGTGGGGTCAGGCACCGCAGACGATGTGTTCAAGCATCCGCCGACTGCGAATGTATCTATTATTGGGATATTAGTATATAGGACCGTCTCAATTACGCCAGTGAGAAAAAAGCGGTAGTACTACCGCGACCTCACGCGCGAATGAGCTGCGGGGCAGCCGCAAGGCGTCGGTAAACCGTTGCGGCATTCACGCCATCGGACGTTGCTCCACCTTGCCGGATGCGGTGACGTAGCGGTAACGCGAGGCTTCGAGCGGAATCCGGTCGCGCACGCGCGCGGTCAGCCAGTCCGCCATCATCGCGTACCAGTGCGGACCCAATTGCGATGACGGGAGCCGGCCGGGTGCGTGCCGCTCGTTTTGATAAACGACGAT
>CAMAWF010000152.1 GCA_945861895.1 Rhizobium sp. Q54 | reverse complement strand
CAGCATCGCGTTGTCATCGATGCCGCGAAGTGCTGAACTCATTCCAACAACAATCATAATTGGATCGGCGAGGGAGGAGACAATGGCTATTTCCAGACGAACGCTGCTTTCGGGTGCCGCTGCGCTGGCGGTTGCGCCGGCGGTGGTGACGGGCGGCCGCGCCTTCGGCCAGGACAAGACCATCAAGCTGACGGTCGCTGCGAGCCATCCGGTTCAGATTCCTTGGGTCGAGCCGCTCAAGACCATCATGGTCGCCAAATCGAACGAAAAACTTGAAGCGATGAAGTCGTCTCATCGGATCAATTGGACGGAAGCATTCGGCGGTTCGCTCTATGGTTTCCAGGACACGCTCACCGCGGTCACCAACGGACTGACCGATATCGGCTGGATCGGCGCCTTGTGGGAACCGGCGAAACTTCCGTTGCAGAACATCATGTATTCGACGCCGTTTGCGACCAACAGCGTGAAGCAGGCGGTCGACGTGATGAACCTGCTCAACGACAAGAATGCTTCGGTGAAGAAGGAATGGGAAAGCAACAAGGTGGTCTGCTTCGGCGCCTGCGTGTCGGACGGCTATCACCTGTTCACCAAATTCCCGATCAACTCGCTCGACGATCTCAAGGGCAAGAAAATTCTTGGGCCTCCGGTGTGCGCGCCTTGGCTGCAGGGGGCTGGTGCGACACTGGTGGTCGCGGGTCTGCCGGTGCAATATTCGCAACTGCAGACCGGCATCGGCGACGGCGTGATATTGATCGCGACCGGCGCGTGGCCGCTGAAGATTCACGAGGTCGCGCCCTACATCACCGAAATCGATACCGGCCCGCTGACGTTCGGCGGCAGCGCGATGAATGCGGATTCCTACAAGCGCATGCCGCCGGAAGTGCAAAAGGTGCTGAGCGAACTCGGACGCGAATACAGCGCCGAAAATGCTCGGCTGATCGGCGTGCGTTATGAACTGGCGATGAAAAACATGGCGGCAAACGGCGCCAAGATATCGAAGATGTCGCAGGCCGACCGCAAGAAGTTCGTCGACGCCATGCCGCCGCTCGGAAAATTGTGGGTCGAGCAGAACGAAAAGAAAGGCATCCCGGCGCGCCAGATCATGTCCGAGTTCATGAACACCGTGCGCGCCCAGGGCGGCAAGCCGCTGCGCGACTGGGACAAGGAAGTCTGAGGCGGACAATCGCCACGCCCGGAATGCGGGATACTTCGACACCGCCCGTCACCGTCCGCCGGATGGTGACGGGTAAGTATTATTTTAGCAACCTGCCGCACGGCATGATCTGATGACGCTCACCCTGACAGGTGCCGCAGGCCCGCTCGCCCGAATCGGGCGAGCCTATTCGCTGGTCCCGACCACGCTGTCCTACGTCGCTTCATTCAGCATTATTTTCATGATGCTGATGGTGTGCGCCGACATCGGGCTGCGGTTCTTCTTCAGCGCGCCGATCGGCGGCGTCGCCGAAGTACTTTCAAATCTGATCGTCACCTCGGTGTTTCTGCAGTTCGGCAGCACCATCCGCGATGGCCGGCTGATCCGCGCCGACTTCCTCATGGGGTATTGGGCAAAAAAGCGCCCGGCGCTGGCGCGGCTGGCGGACGTTCTGTTCTTCACAGCCGGGGCGCTGATCCTGCTGGTTCTTCTGCGCTGGCTTTGGATCGATTTTGCTGATGCCTATGGTTCAGGCGAATTCACCGGCGCGCCGGGCGCCTACATGATCATCCTGTGGCCGTTCAAGCTCGCCCTCGTGGCCGGTTGCACGGTGGCGTTGATCGAGTGCCTGCGGATGATCGGCATTGCGATGTCGGATTTACGCTGGAAGGCGCCGCGGATCGAGCTGCCATCGTTGAGTAGCGATTACATCCCGATAATTGTCTTAATCGCGGTGGTTGCCGGTTTCTTTTTTGTAAATTTTTTCTTCGATCTGACGCGCGTGCAGGTCGCGCTGCTCGCGCTGACGGGATTGGTGGCAGCGGTTGCCGTCGGCATGCCGATCGCGTTTGTGCTGCTTGCACTGTCCTTTACCGGCATCTGGGTGATCCGCGATAACTTCACCATCGCGGAAAATGCGCTCGGGCTGTCGGCAATCGGCACCATCCGTTCTTACGAATTTGGCGTTGTGCCGCTGTTCGTCATCATGGGGCTGGTGCTGGACAAGGCCGATGTCGGACGCGATGCGTTCGTTGTTTCGTGTGCGCTGTTGCGCAATATCCGCGGCGGTCTCGGCATCGCGACCGTGGTGGCAAACGCCATCTTCGCCTCCATCACCGGCAGCTCGATGGCATCGGCGGCGGTGTTTAGCCGAATCTCGGTCTTTCCGATGATCGAGAACGGCTACACCAAGCGCTTTGCGGTCGGCATCGTGGCGGGTTCGTCCGTGCTGGGAATGCTGATTCCGCCAAGCATTCTGATGATCATCTATGGGCTGATCACAGAAACCTCGATCGGGAAACTATTCATTGCGGGCATCGTGCCCGGCATTCTATTGGCATTCGCATTTTCGGTTCTCAATGTCTTTCTGGCCACCTTCTTTCCGCGCTTTACCGGCGTTCCCAAACCGATCGCGGCAGAGGACATGTCGTTTCGTTCGGTTGTCGCGCGCCTGGTGCCGGTGATTTTCATCGTGGCGGTGGTCATGGGCGGGATTTATCTCGGCGTGTTCACTCCGACCGAGGCAGGCGCCATCGGCGCTGCGGCCGCATTCATCGTCGGCTTCGTGCGCGGAAAACTCTCGCTCGCGGTCATTCGCGATGTGGTGCTGGAGACCGGCTATATTACCGCTGCCATCCTGTTTTTGATCATCGCGGCGAATTACTTCGGGCGCATGTTGACGCTTTCGACGCTGCCGCTCCAGCTCACCTCAACGATCACGCAGCTCGATGTCGGGCTGCCCACTTTCCTGACGATCTATTTCATCATCCTGCTGTTTCTCGGAATGATTCTGGATTCGGTATCGATCATGCTGATCATGATGCCGATCGTCATGCCGGTGGCGAACGCGATGGCGCTCAACGACATCTGGTTCGGCATCGTCACGATCGTGGCGATCGAGATCGGGCTGCTGACGCCACCGTTCGGGCTCTCGGTGTTTGTCGTCAAGGGGACGCTGCCGCCCGGCTTGGTGACGCTGGGCGATGTCTTTATCGGCACCGCCCCGTTCGTCGTGGTGATGACGCTGGTGACCATCATCTTGATGATCTTTCCGTGGTTCAGCCTGGCGCTGCTGTAGGAAGCGGCGGGGAATCGATTTGATGCAAAAGGGGAGGGAATCGGTGCGACATAACTCCATCATCTCCGCGGCGATCGGCGCGGCGCTGCTCATTGCGCAATCCACCATGCTGGCTGGCGCGCAGACTTATCCGGCGCGGCCAATCACTCTGGTGGTGCCGTTCCCGGCCGGCAGCACCACCGATCTGGTCGGGCGCATTCTTGCCGATGAATTGTCAAAGTCGCTCGGCCAGAACGTCGTGGTCGACAATCGCGGCGGCGCCGGCGGCGGCATCGGGAGCGAGGCGGTCGCGCGCGCGACACCCGACGGCTACACCATCCTGATGGGCACGATCGGAACGCATTCGATCAATCCGGCGGTGTACCCGAAGCTCAATTACGATCCGATCGCAGATTTCGCTCCGATCATCCAGTTCGGCACCGCGCCCAACGTGCTGGTGGTGCATCCGTCGCTGGCGGTGAAGACGGTGAAGGAGCTGGTGGACTATATTCGCGCGCGGCCGGGCAAGACCAATTACGCCTCGTCCGGCAACGGCACCTCCAATCACCTGTCGGGCGCGATGTTTGTCGCGCGCGAGGGCTTGCAGGCGACGCACGTTCCCTATCGCGGCGGCGCGCAGGCCATCACTGATCTATTGCGCGGCGAAGTGCAGTTCATGTTCTACCATTACCTGCCGCTGTTGCCGCATATCGCGGAAGGCAAGCTGCGGGCATTGGCGATCACCAGCGCCGCGCGCATCGGCGCGCTGCCGGACGTGCCGGTGATGGCGCAGGCCGGGATCAAGGATTTCGAGGTGTCCGCCTGGTTCGGCGTGTATGCGCCGGCCAGGACGCCGCCCGAGACCGTGAGCAAGCTCCACGCCACGATTTCACGCATCATCAATTCGCCCGCGGTGCGCAAGAACCTGATCGCCCAGGGTGTCGATCCGGTGAACGGCACGCCGGAGGATCTGCTCAAGCTCACCAAGTCCGAACTCGCGCGCTGGGCAAAGGCGGTGGAGCAGGCCGGGGCGAAATTGCAAAATTGACGGGGGCAATTGCCCCTAATGTTGTTCTCGCGCACCACCGGGCCCCGCAGCGCCATTTGTCCGGCGAGGAACTTGCGCTCCTCCTTCGGGCCGGCGAGCAGGATGCCCGGCCGCGATGCCCGCGATAGGATGCTAACAAGGGGCGGCGTTGAGTCTGCCGGTGCGGAGAATTGAAATGCGATGGTTGGCGGTTTTTCTTGCGCTCACGCTCGGCGCTTGCGCCACCGCGGACGGCCCAAGCCAGGAAGAACTCAAAGAGCGCTGGGAACAGCAGAATATCCTTCCGGCCGGCTACAAGGCCGACCTGCTGGCGTTCATGCGCACCTACCTCAACGATCCAGCCAATGTCCGCAGCGCCGGGGTAACCGCTCCGCAACGCAAGATCGTTGGCCCGGGCGAGCGCTTTGTCGTTTGCGTGCGCTACGACGCCAAGAAAGATGGCGGGCAATATGCCGGCGCCAAAGAAAGCATGGTGGTGTTTGTTTCCGGCAAGCTCGATCGCTTCGTGGAAGCGATCCGGGAAAACCGCGATCTTTGCAAGGGCGCCGTCTATGCGCCGTTTCCGGAATTGCAAAAGCTCGCACGCTAGCCGCGTTCTTAGCCGCGCCCTTGCCCGGCTGACTGGATGATCTCAAAACGCAGCCGCCCCGCCGGGCTTGAGCCCGGTGGGGTTATTTTTGAGGATGAGACTTACGGAGACCGCGGCCGATAAGGACCGGCGGCGAGGTCACTTGACCTTGAGGTTCTCCGCGGACGTCTTCCCGCGATTTTCGACGAGTTCGTACTGAACGCTCTGCCCTTCGTTCAGCGTGCTAAGCCCGGCGCGCTCGACCGCCGAGATGTGGACGAACACATCCTTTCCGCCATCCTGTGGCTGGATGAAGCCATAGCCCTTCGTCGGGTTGAACCACTTAACAGTGCCTTGCGCCATTCGAGGTCTCCGAAGTTACAAAACACGGTTAGTTTGGCACAATCGGGAGTTTCGGAACAAGGCCCGCGTGGCCCGCCAAGCCCCGGCGCAATTTTATTTTTCCGGCGGGAACTTGGGCCTGGGGGCCTGGTGCCGGGTGAGAGATTTGAACTCCCGACCAACGGTTTACAAAACAGAAGCTTACGGCACCGAACTGGCTGAAAAGTATCACGAAAAATATTTTTAGGCAGTGCCTAGACAGTGGTGCCGGGTGAGTGAATTGAACACTCGACCTACCGCTTACAAGGCGGTTGC
>CAMAWF010000151.1 GCA_945861895.1 Rhizobium sp. Q54 | reverse complement strand
GTCGAGTGGCACCATCACCGACGGGTTTCGGTTCGCCGTGAAGGCCGCATTCCAGAGCTTGGGTGATCGCGCGCCCTTGGACGGGTTAGCGCCAATGATCGCGGCGTACGGCCCGGAGATGGGACCGAAAGCGTTATCGATCAGACTGGTATCAATCACGCCAAGATCCGTCTGCCCACCGCGCGCGCAACCGTATCCATGCGCCGCATGATGTCGTCGAATGCCTCGAAATCCACCGGCTGCAGCGGATCGACAGCCGCATTCGTGGGATCGGGGTGCACCTCGATCATGATCGCATCGGCGCCCGCCGCAATCGAGGCGAGTGCCATCGGCGCCACCCACGGCCGCCAGAAGGTCGCATGGCTTGGATCAACGGCCACGGGGAGGTGCGTCACCTCCTGTGCCGCCGGTACTACCTGAAGATCAATCAGGAAACGCGAAGAATCCCGATGTGTGTGCGGGGCGACCACGCCGCGCTCGCAAAGGATCACCTTCTCGTTGCCTTCGACCAGTAGATATTCGGCGGCACCAAGCCAGTCGCGCAGCGAGCAACCGAAATGGCGTTTGAGCATCAGCGGCTTGCCCGCGCGAGCGCAGGCCGTTAAAAATGGGAAGTTTTGCATGTTGCGGGAGCCAATCTGAAGAATATCGGCAACCTCTGCGACCTTGTCGATGAAACGCTCTTCCATTACCTCGGTGATGATACCGATACCGGCTTCCTTCTTGGCGACGGCAAGCCAGCGCAAGCCGTCCTCGCGCGTTTCGTTGTACTTAGGGCTGCGATAAGGAAACGTCAGCGGCTTGAATGCGCCGCCTCGCAGGAATTGCGCGCCCGCCTTCTTCACCGCCTTCGCGGTCGTGACGATCAGCTGCTCGTTCTCGACCATGTTCGGACCTGCGAACACAGGAACGAGGTCGCCGCCGAATTCGACCCCGGCTACTGTGAACCGGCTCTTCTGTCGGCCGGTCTTCCGCGCGACCAGCGGAAACTTAGTGGCAAGGTCGTCCGCGGAGATGTCCTTGCCCGGAGATTTGTTTTCGATTGCCACCACTAATTGCTCCTTGCTTTGTGTCCGAGACGTTTCGAGCGCGGATTGTCCGCGAGACGCACCCAGCCATCCTGTTCGACGCTGGTGTACAGGGCGTGAACTAGCTCCACTGCCTTCACTGCCTGCAGCGCGGGAACCGGCGGCTCGACTGCACCGGCATCGAGGCTCACGACCCAGTCGCGTAGTAACGGACCGTGCCCCAGCCCGTAACCGCTCGGAACCTCCTGCGACCACTTTTGCGGAACGTCGGCGTCTCCCTCCATCGGCTTGACGAAGCGCCAGATGTCGATGCGATTGAGTGCAATGCCGCCGACCTGCACCATCCCGCCATCGCCAACCACTGACAGCGAGGCTTCGAAGTCTTCCGGCCGCGCGGCGGTGGTAACTTCGATGGTACCGAGCGACCCATCACTGAAGCGTAATGACGCTACCATCGTGTCTTCTGCCTCAAGATGATTGACGCGGTTTGCGGTCAGTGCACAGACGGACTCGATCGGCCCGCAAATCCAGTTCAGAGCATCGATATGATGGATGGCCTGCTGATTGATGACGCCACCGTCCATCAACCACGTGCCGTGCCAGCCGTCCTGGTAGTAGTCCTGCGTCCGGCACCAGCGCAGGCGAATCGCCGCGCTCACGATCGTGCCCAATCGATTGCTACCCATAACTTCGCGCAACTTACGGATCGCTGGATTGTAGCGGTTCTGAAACACGCCCCCGTAGTAGAGACCTTTCTGGCTGGCCAGCTTGGCGAGTTGATATGCCTGCTCGGGGATGAGCGAAACCGGCTTTTCGCTAAGCACATGGCAGCCGGCGTTCAGGGCCAGCTGTGCGTGCTCGAAATGCAACCCGCTCGGCGTCAGCACCAACACCACGTCGGGCTTCGTTTCGGCGATCATACGCGCCGCTTCGGTGTAAGGCGTAGCGCCAAGTGCCGCGCCAACCTGCTGCGCCTTTGCGGGGATCAGATCGCAGCATGCGACCACCTTGAAGCGCTCGACCGGATCGAGCTTGGTCAGGATGCGCACATAATGCTGGGTCACGCGGCCGCAGCCAATCATCGCCGCGCGATAGGTCAGTTCGCTCACGAGTGGCTCCGTTTCGACCAGGCGTCCAGCAAGGCTCCGCCCATGCTCAGCCCGTCCTTGCCGCGGATTTCGAGCGCCGCAAGTGGATCGCCGACTTCGTAAATGGCCATGCGGCTGCCGGTCACGTTCCCCTCGCGGATGTTTCTCGGCTGGGTCACGCACGCAAGCCCGAACAAGCTGACGTAGGCGACCGTTCGCTTTAACTGCCTCGGCATGAAGCCAGGTTCGCCGATATCGCGGATCCCGCCCTCGTCGCTTAGCCAAAGCCTGCGGGCTTCGCGTTTCGCGGCGATGATACTGTCGACGCCTGCATCGGCTATTTTCTCGATCATAGAATCGAGCAAGCCCGCGGGCCTGAACGGAAAGGTTTCCTCGAGGACCGCGACCAGATCAGGCAGCGGTTTCTGCTTTTCGATCTGCTCCAACGCAAACTGAAGAACTTCGACGATGTCCACGTGTTCCTCTGAGAGCGACGCGGGCCGCGCGATCACCACCGCACCGGCTTTGCGCGCGATCTCCGCGGTCTGCAGATGGTCGCAGGCAACGTAAATCGTCTTCACCGACCGCGTGCTGCGGATGTGGTCGAGGGTATGGCTGATCAACGGGCCGCCGTTGCAGATCTGCGGCGGACCCTTGCTGGGCACCACGGCAACAATGTGTAGATCGGAAATGTCAGTCTTGTGAATCTGGTTCGGAATGCCGTCGGTCTGTTCCAGGATGCGAACGATGCTGCGTGCGCGCTCAGGATTGAGATCCTGGTGAATGCCATGCCAGTGATAGACGCTGGCCTCCGGCTCATAGACGATCTTCATGCCCGCCGATTGGATTTGCCGCGCCCACAGCCGGTCTTCTATATTGGTGACGACCTCGTCGAACGGAAAGCGGTCCCAGACCTCACGGCGCAACGCACTGTTGGCGTTGTGAAAGAAGCTGTCCTTGATCTGCACCTTGCGGTCGAGCCCAAAGGTCAGGATCAGATCCCGCTTGTTGAGATCGGATGAATAACTCAGCGGTTGCTGCCGCCCATAGACGCCAGCGATTTCCGAATCGTCCAGATTGCGCACCAGATTGGCGAGCCAATGCTCGTCGACGGGAATGCAGTGTCCCGACAAGCAGACAAGGATTTCGCCCTTGCTTTGGCGAATTCCGTCGTTGAGTGCCTTGCCGGGCAGGAAGGCCTCGATCTTGACTAACTTCACCCCGAAGGCGGAAGCCTTCGCGACTGTGTGATCGGTCGACTGATTGTCCACCAGGATCATTTCGAAATTACGGTAGGTCTGCCGATTGATGGCGCTGAGACAGGCCCTGATCCAGCGTTCCTCATTCTTCGTCCGCACGATGATCGAAACGAGCGGTTCGGCGCGATTCGTAGTTTTCATGTTCAAAATTTTGGTTGGTTAGGCGGGGATCCGTTCGGGGTGATGCTTCCGCAGATAGCTGATCGCCTGTTCCGCCGGAAACAGGTCGAACGCGGAATGAATATCGATGACGGTCGCACGCAGATCGTTGGTATCAGTTAGACGCGGTCGCCGATGCGGCGACCCTCACGCCAGAGCTGCGCGCGATTCGCGCTTGCAAGCTCGGTATCCTTGCGATAAATCTTCTTGCAAACCTGCCGGGAGCTGTAGTCGCGCGTACACGGCAGAATTCTCTCTCACTGCCTGCTCTCGCCAGGTTGCCAGTAGTTCTTGTGCGTTGATGAGCAGGAGAACGCACTCTCAAGCTCGTGGTTTTCCTTGAGTACCGTGACGGCGCGCGTCACCCAGGAAGCGCTACTAAAAATATCCGTCGGCGTTAGGAACAAGCAGGTGTCAAATGTGTTGCCCACGTGTTTTTCGAAGGCCCGCAGGGCTTGCTGGAGCGTGGCTTTGGTGATCGTCAGGGCCTGCGCAAATGCGCTGGGACGAAGGAATGGAATATGGGCTCCTTGCGCTCTGGCGACCTTGGTGATCTCCCCGTCGTCGGTGCTGACCAGTAACACGTCGTACACGCCGCTCGCCCGCGCGGCAGCGATCGGGTACCCGACTAACGGCCTGCCGCCGAGTTCGAGGACGTTCTTGCGTGACAGGCCTTTCGAACCGCCACTTGTAGGGATGATGCAGAGAACAGTGCCCATTCTGATGACTAGCGTTTATGCGCCGCTTGAGCACGGCACAGGATTTCCCCGGCGGTCTCGCGCACCCTGAAAACGGCCGGGTTAATATCTCCCAATGCCGTCAGGCCGCAGAACGCCATCGCAGCACGAAATTCCTCTTCGAACATTTCAAAAACACGCCGGACGCCCTCTGGTCCCGCTACCGTCAAGCCGTAAACCAAGGGCCGCCCGACGGCAACGACATTGGCGCCGAGCGCCATCGCTCGCAGTATGTCGGTGCCACTGCGGACACCCCCATCAAGCAGTACGAGCGCCCGCGATCCCAGCGCCTCGCGGATTTCGGGCAGGACGTCGAGCGGCGCCGTGCCGGCATCGACCGCATAGCGATATGCCTTGTTTTCGCACATCCGCCCCGTAGCGTTTTCGATACGCGCCGCTTCCAGGGCCTTATTGCCCTGGATGACGTATTGCCGTTCGCTGTTGGCTACACCGGTCATCGGTCAGATGATCCTGTTGCCCACGGTCCGAAGAATACTGGTGCCGATGTCTTTAAGCGAAGTTGCGCCGCAGAATGCCATCGCGCTGCGGAATTCCTCGCCGTACATTCCTGTCTTTGCTCCGCCTTCAGCGGCAGAATGAACCATTTCTTTTAAAATAGAAAAATCACCATTATGGTTTTGAGAAAATTCTGTTATTACCTTAATCATATTTATCCTTTTTTAACATACCATCTTTCAAATTTATTTTTTTCTACCTTATCCATTTTAGGCTTTTGTATTTTATCAGCAAAAAACTCATCTGTTGCGATTTTAGCACCCGGGAATTTTAAAGAGTAGTATTCATCTAGAAACATATAAGAATTTTTTACCATTTTTTCCCAAACAAAATCAAATGCCATTTTATACCCTTCATATAAATCACAGTCAATGAGAACATTTGAAAATTTCAATTTTGAATACGTCTTTTCTACAAAAGTATCCTGAAAACTGCCTTTTACTAGCACTATAGTGTTTAGTTTTAGAAAAGCGATTTTTTTGTAACACCTCGATACTATTATTTGAGAAATCTCCAGAATTAGAAATATTCTCAACAGTTATTGTTTTTGAAGTACTTATTTCTCTGTACTTAATGTTTTTTAAAACTTTAGCATAATGAGACTTCGTTATTTTTCCATCAACGCTCAGTTTGTTAAAAGTTTTAAGGTCATCATAAGGATGGTATTTTGGAAACCCACTAAAAGAATCGAACCCATACACCTTTTTTTG
>CAMAWF010000150.1 GCA_945861895.1 Rhizobium sp. Q54 | reverse complement strand
ACACGGAATGCCGGAGCACCGAACGCCCCGCAGCCTCGTGTGGAGTGGTTTTAGGTAACCACACGAGTTAGCCACCGCAGGATGCCGATGCTCCGGCCTTCCGTGCGCGTCCGAAAACCGCGGCGCCTCATGAGAGCGCAGCGGCGATCAGGTCAATGTGGAATATAATCCTATGACGGGAAATGTCAAGCGGGCTGCTTGTCATTCCGGGACGCGAGTGAAACGAGCGGGCCCGGAATCCATATTCCAAAGTCGGGGGTTATGGATTCCGGGCTCGCGCCCAAAGGCGCGTCCCGGAATGGCAGTGATGCGCGGGTCTTTTCTTCTTGTCATTGCCGGGCAACCGGGACCGGCCAACGGCCGGACCCGGTTGCCCGCGCATGACGCAGAGAGGATAGCCCCCCTCAATTAAACTTCAGCCCCGCCGCCTTCGCCAGCTTGATGTTGATGTCGATCTCTTTCTTGATCAGCGCGTCGAATTGCGCCGGCGACAGCGGCATCGGGTCGATGCCCTGCGGCGCGAATTTGTCTTTCACCGCCGGCAGCGCCAGCACCTTCAGCGTTTCGGCATGCAGCCGCTCGATAATCGCGCGCGGCGTTTTTGCCGGCGCCAGCAAGCCGTTCCAGAACGTGTAGTCGGAATCGGCGAAGCCCGCCTCGATGGTGGTCGGCACGTCGGGCAGCGCGGGCGAGCGCTTCGGCGTGCTCACCGCCAGCGGCAGCAGCGTGCCGGCGCGGATGAACGACAAGCCGGAGGAGACGCCGATGCACATGAAATCGACGCGGCCGGTCATTACCTCGGTGAGCGCTTCCGGCCCGCCGCGGAACGGCACATGCGTCGCCGCAAATCCGGCGCTGACGCGAAAGCGTTCCGCCGCCCAATGGGTGGCGCTGCCGACGCCGGCGGAGGCGTAGGTCATGGTGCCGGCTTTCGCTTTTGCGGCCAGCTCCTTCACTGTCTTGATGCCTTTCGACGGCGCGATCACCATCACGTTCGGCACGCTGCCGAAGGGGATCACGGCGGCGAAATCCTTGGCGGTGTCGTAGGTCACGTTCGGGTAGGCGGCGGGTGCGGCCGAATGCGCCGAGGCATTGACCAGCAGCGTGTAGCCGTCGGGATCGGCTTTCGCGACCTGGCCGCTGCCGATGGTGCCGCCGGCGCCGCCGCGGTTTTCCACCACCATCGGCTGGCCGAGCGCGGCGGAGAGCGGATCGAGCACGATGCGCCCGACGATGTCGACGGTCGAACCCGCGGTGAACGGGATGATGACGCGGATGGTCTTGGCCGGCCAGGCCTGCGCGAAGGCGAGGCGGGAGAGCGCGGGCGTCGCCAGCGTGGCGGCGGAAATTTTCAGAAAGCGGCGGCGGGTGGTCATGACATTCCTCCCAATTCAATTACGTGCGGGGCTCGTTGCGCGGCCCGGCTGCGGACGCGAACTATGACATTTCGCGATGAAAACGGCCAGCGGCCGCAGGATCAGGCTTTGCGGCCGAACAGCTTGCGCGCGCCCGACACAGCGAAGGCGATGGTGCAGAGCCATGTGATGATGGCGCCGATGCCGAACATGGCGCGGCCGATGGTCTCGCCCCACGCGAACGTGCCGGAAAATTGCCGCGGGCCGGCGCCGAAGGCGATCCAGCTCCCCACACACACGAAGCAAACGAAAATCGCCACGCCGAACAGATATTGCACGATGCGCATCCACTGCGGCGCGTCTGCGGGCAATTCGCCGCTCGCGTTGGCGCGGCCGAGCCCCTGCATCAGCGCCGCGACGCCGCCAAGAAAAAACGCCAGGCCAGCGCACAGCACCAGCCAGAGCGGACCGTGCAGGTTGCGCGGCCCGCCCGGCACCGGGAGTGCGCCCGCGCCGACCAGGATGAAATAAAGCCCGGCGGCGGCGGCGATTGCGCCGATCCAGATGATTTCCCTCGGCGTTGCGGTTTGCGGTTTGTCCATTTGTTCACACTAGCAGCGCCGATTTGCTAATCTGTTAAGCCTGCAACCGAGGAGAGCCCGATGCCGCACACCACCTGGGACCACGTCCACCTGCGCAGCCCCGACCCGGAGGCGACCGCAACGTGGTTCGAGCGCATGCTGGGCGCGCAGGTGATCCGCAGCACGCAGCAGGGCAAGCCGCGCATCGACCTCAAGCTCGGCGGGCAGATGATCTTCATCGCCCCGGTCACGGCGGGCGATGGGGTGAATGCAGCACCGGTGACGCCCTATCAGGGGCTCGATCATTTTGGCCTGGCCGTGAGCGGCATCGACGCGATTGCGGCGGAGCTTAAGAACAAGGGCGTCGAATTCACCAAGCAGCCGCATACCGTGCGCCCCGGCACGCGCATCTGTTTTCTGCGCGGCCCGCAGGGCGTGTCGATTGAGTTGCTCGACCGCGATCCGAAATACACGTAAGGCGAAGAGAGAAGATCATGACGCACAGCAAAACCATCGAAAGCTCGGGCTTCCCGCTCGCCTTCAAGGTGAGCCAAGGCCGCGCGCGGCCGGGTGTGATCGCCGCGGCGGGGCGCGAGGTGTTTCTCGCCGAGGCGCGGCAGATCGGCGGGCATCAGAAGGAATGCGTCGTGCACGAGGGCGCGCAGGGCAGCGCGTTTCGCGCGGTGAGCGACGAGGGCGCGCAGCTCAAGGGCACTGATTTGGCGCCGTTTCCGCTCGGTTTCTACAACGCCGGCCTCAATGCCGATCTGGCAAACCGCATTCTCGCCGCCGCGCGCGCCCGCGCCATCACGCTCAACCGCCTCGAAATCGAATTGCACAACCGCTATTCAATGACCGGCTCGTTTTTCCAGGGCACCGGCGTCGGTTCGGCCGAGCCCGCGAAAATCAAAGTGCGGGTGTCGTCGCCGGCTAGTCGCGCGCAAATCGACGCGCTGGTGCGCGATGCAGCGCTTGCCTCGCCCGCGCTCGCCAGCATGCGCGTGCCGCTCGTCAATACGTTTGCGCTCTATGTCAACGGCCGCCGCCGGCAGGTGACGAGCCTGCCGCCCTCGCAAGCGCCGGATGCCGCCGATCCTTTCGTCACCTATCGCAATCCGCCGGCCCCGCTCGAGGGCGCAGCCGCGCCGCGCGATCTGATTTACAAAACCGGCCAGACCACGCAGGGCGAGTTCATCTACCAGGCGGCGGAGACCAAGGGCCGCGTCATCATCGACGTCACCGGCAACTGCCGCCTGCTCGATCCGGCCGGCGTCACCGAAACCGTCGTGCGGCTCGGATTTCCGCGCACCAGCCACTTCGCCATCCGCTCCGACGAGCGCGCCGCGCTTGATGGCGCGCCGGGCGGGCTTTCGCTCACCACCGCCGGCATCGTGTTCTGCTACGTCACGCAGCTGCTGCGCTACATCGAGCATCAGAAGCTGAAAATCCGCGGCGTGCGTGTGGTGCAGGCTTCGCCTTATATGTTGAGCGGCTCGCCCGCGGGCGCCTGGACCGGCGGCGCCGGGCCGGTGGATACGCATCTCTTTCTCAACGGCGAGGAGAGCGAGGACGCCTACGAAACGCTGATGACCGTCGCGGCCAAAACCTGTTATCTGCACGCGACGCTCGGCTTGGCGCTGCCGCCGGAGATCGCGGTCGAGCACGGCGAGCAGGCGGCGGCTTGATCCGCGCGGCGTTCAGCTCGTGCGCCGTGATGGCGGCTTTGCCGGAGCCGGCGGCGGCGTCGGCGACTGCGGACAACCGGCGAGCGCGGCCTCGATCGCGGCGGGCGCGCCGTCGAGCTGGAATTCCGCCGCCGTGCGCCCGGCATTGAGCGAGCGGATGCGCACATAGAGCACATTCGACGTCGCCAGTTCGCTCACGAATTGCGCCACGGCGGCCTTTTCCTCGATCACGACCGTGGTGAAATCCTGCAGGAAGCGCGCTTCGATCTCGCGGCCGGGCTTCTCGTCGAAGCGATAGCCGAGCACCGAATTGCGGTTCGAGCCGACCTTGAACTCGAAGGCGAGGCGGACGAGCGGCTGATCCTTGAAGCAGGTGAGCTGCAGCATCGCGGGCTTGGGAAACGGCGCCGCCGAGTTCGAGGCGTTGCGGGTGGACAACAGCGCGCTCGACAGCGGCGCGCCGGTGATGCGGTCGACTTGCCGCTCGATTTTCCAGTTGCCGGCCGGCGTCGCGCTCGAGGTCGAAACCAAAGGGTCGCGCGCGGCGCAGGCGCCGAGCCAACAGGCCGCGCCGATGGCCGCGATGAAACGCGCAATGGCATCCGCATGCACGACAGCGCCCTCCCGCGGCGGGATTTTGCATGCTGGGCGGCAGGCGCGCAATGGGCGGGCGCTCTCTCGCGTTATTCCGGGACGCGCGTGAAATGAGCGGGCCCGGAATGACAGTAGAGAGGCGCGCGGGTCTTCCTTCCTGTCATTGCCGGACTCGATCCGGCAATCCATGATGCGGTTCGACAACGGAATACTTACGGTAAGCTCTCACACGCCGAGTCTCATCATGGATACCCGGGTGCTCAGGCATGACACTGGAAAGTGTGTGGCGCTGACTACAACACCCTATTACTCTCCTTCACCATCGAAGCATCGACATAGACCTGCTCGCCCATCGCTTTGAACTTCTCCGACATCTGCGCCATGCCTTGCTCGGCCGTGAGTGCGCCCGGTGACGCAGGATCGTTTAAAGTCGCCGCATAATCCCGCACGTCCTGCGTGATCTTCATCGAGCAGAATTTCGGCCCGCACATCGAGCAGAAATGCGCCACCTTGTGAGCTTCCTTCGGCAGCGTCTCGTCGTGATATTCGCGCGCGGTGTCGGGATCGAGCCCGAGGTTGAACTGGTCCTGCCAGCGAAAATCGAAGCGCGCGCGCGACAGCGCGTCGTCGCGCAGTTGCGCCGCCGGGTGGCCCTTGGCCAGGTCGGCCGCGTGCGCCGCGATCTTGTAGGTGATGACGCCTTGCTTGACGTCGTCGCGGTTGGGCAGGCCGAGATGCTCTTTCGGCGTGACGTAACAAAGCATCGCGCAGCCGAACCAGCCGATCATGGCGGCACCGATGCCGCTGGTGATGTGGTCGTAGCCGGGCGCGATGTCGGTGGTGAGCGGCCCCAGCGTGTAGAACGGCGCCTCGCCGCATTCTTTCAGCTGCTTGTCCATGTTGATCTTGATCTTGTGCATCGGCACGTGGCCGGGGCCCTCGATCATCACCTGGCAGCCTTTTTTCCACGCGATCTGCGTGAGTTCCCCGAGCGTTTCGAGTTCGGCGAATTGCGCGCGGTCGTTGGCATCCGCAATCGAGCCCGGCCGCAAGCCGTCGCCCAATGAAAAGGAGACATCGTATTTGCGCATGATGTCGCAGATTTCCTCAAAGCGCTCGTACAGGAAACTTTCCTTGTGCCGCGACAGGCACCACTTCGCCATGATCGAGCCGCCGCGCGAGACGATGCCGGTGACTCGGGTTGCGGTGAGCGGCACGTAGCTAAGGCGCACGCCGGCGTGGATGGTGAAATAATCGACGCCCTGTTCGCACTGCTCGATCAGCGTGTCCTTGTAGACCTCCCAGTCGAGCTTGACCGGATCGCCGTCGACCTTCTCCAGCGCCTGATAGATCGGAACCGTGCCGATCGGCACCGGC
>CAMAWF010000149.1 GCA_945861895.1 Rhizobium sp. Q54 | reverse complement strand
GATACTGTTGAAAAAAGATTTTAGAGGGTTTTCTGAGCAACATTGATTCGAGACATGAGCTAAACACGCAACATTGATTCAAAAGATCGTTCGTTCCGATTCGATTGTTGCGTTCCGGTGGCATGCTGCGGACTTTTTCAACAGTATCGGCCACTGGCGGGAAAAATTGATCAGGCGGCCTTGTGCATTGACGATCGTGAGGGCGCCGACATAGGGCATGCCGGCAGCTTTGTCGCGCAGTTGCTGATGAACTTTGTGGCTCGACAGCTCGCGTTCACCGCCTCCCCCACCTGAAATCTCAGGAGCAATATTTTTCTCAAAAATGACCCTTTGCACAACGTCAATTGTTGTGAAGATATGTTCGATCTGTCTGGCAACCATGAACGCGGTGTTTGAGAGCTGCCGCTGATTTTCCGACAGGATATTATTGCGGAGTTTTGTGAGAAAGAGGCCGGCGCCAATCGCGACGGCGACAGACAGCAGCACGGCGCTGATGATGGTCAGCCGAATGGGACCAAAGATTCTGAATCTCGACACAGTTGATACGTTGGTGGCACGCGCGAGTCGCGCAGAAGCCAACCAGGCAAACCAAGTCCCCATGAGCCCTCCCCCAGGGATCCAAGAGATTAAGTGAGCGGTGGATGCGGAATACGCCCGTGTCAGCCATAACGCTGATTCATTTAATTATTCGCTCTTCGCCGCGGGCGCGCCGATGCATGTCCAGGCCGACGATCGGGATGGTTAACAGGTACTTGCGGCGATTTCCCGCCTGGTGTCGATTTGCTCTTTTGTTGGGGGATCGGGCCCGGCAAAGATTATGTCCGGTTATGGGACCGGTCTGAATTTCCGCCTGTCATGACCGGCGGCCGCTCGTGGCCCTGAAGCGGACATTGCCCGCCGTCACCTATGGCGTTTATGGTTCTCGCTCCCGTGCGCCAGCCGCTGCGCACCGCTGTACACAGAACCCAGTGAAGCTCGAGAATACGTTAGAACTTTTCCGGCCAGCGCTGTGCACCGTGGAAAACACGCAAGACTTGGATCGTGTTGCCTTGCACGCGGTACGGCACGATGAACGGTGTCCGCGGGATTGCCAGTTCGCGCGTTCCGGGAACCCGGCCGGGCCGGCCCATTTCCGGATTCTTGGGCAGCAGTATTTCAACGTTGTGGAGGATGTGGAGCGCAACGCGTTGCGCCGCTGCGGGATCGTCCTCATCGATAGTGGCGCGCAGTGCCGCCAGGTCATCGATCGCCTCGGGCGACCAGATTGGGGTCACGGTTTGGAACGCTTAGGGCGCGGGCGTTCGTTTGTGCTGCCCCACGATTCGACCCACGCTTTCACGCCAGTGTGCGAAACGCCTTCGCCGCGATCGAGCGACGCGATGGCGCGCTTGATGCCGGCGACCTGCCACTCGTTGGCATCGAGGTATTCGTTGATCGCCTCGGCGGTGAGAAACGAGCGGCTGCGGCCGGTGCTCTTGGCAAGCTTCTCCAGCCGTTTCTTGGAGGCGGAATCGACTCGCACGGTGAACGTCGTTGAAGACATGAGAATCCTATTAAGTGCTTTATTGTGTACAATATAGTACCATCCCCGTAAGGCGCAAGCCGGGCATCGTCTCCGGCGGGCGGGACTGGCCCGCACGCCGCCGCCTTCCCGGCAAGCGATGCTTCCGGCATCTGGACGCCGCATCGACGGCTATGGCACTAGCAGTTCAGCGACATCCGACCCGGTTGGAGTGAGATCATGCCCCGCTTCCTGATTGCCGTCACCGACAGCGTGTTTCCCTCGCTCGATCTGGCTAAGGCTGCGCTCAAGCGCATTGATTTCGAGCTGCGCATGGCGAAAAGCGCGAACGCCGACGACATTCTCGCCGTGGCGCGCGACGCCGACGCCATTCTGGTGACCTACGCAAAGCTCACCGGCGATCTCATCCGCCAGCTCACGCGCTGCAAGGCAATCGGGCGTTTCGGGCTCGGCGTCGACAACATCGACCTGCCGGCGGCGGCCGAGAAGGGCATCACCGTCAGCTATGTGCCGGATTACTGCATCCATGAAGTGTCCGATCACGCCATGGCCATGCTGCTCGCTCTCGCGCGCAAGATTCCACTGTCGAACAAGCTTGTGCAGGGCGGACGCTGGGAGATGCCGGCGGTGGTGCCGATCCACCGGCTGACCGGCCGCGTGCTGGGGCTGGTGGGGTTCGGCAATATCCCGCGCATGCTGGCGCCGAAAGCCAAAGCCTTCGGGCTGCGCGTCGTGACGCACGATCCGTTCGTCAAGCCGGATGCGCTCAAGGCCGCGGGCGTCGAAGGCGTAAGCTTCGATCGACTGCTGGCGATGTCCGACTTCATTTCCGTGCACGCGCCGCTGCTGCCGGCGACGCGCGACCTGCTCAATGCCGCGGCATTCGGAAAAATGAAAAAAGGCGCGCTGATCGTCAACACGGCGCGCGGGCCGCTGATCGACGAGGCGGCATTGATCGCGGCGCTCGATAGCGGCCATCTCGGCGGCGCCGCGCTCGACGTGGTCACGACCGAACCGCTGGCGAAGGATTCTCCGCTGCTCGGCCGCGACAACGTGATCCTCACGCCGCACACGGGTTTCTATTCGGTCGAGGCATTGCAGGAATTGCAGACCAAATGCGCAAGCGACGTGGCCCGCGTGCTCAGTGGCGAGCCGCCGGTCTACCCCATCAAAGCGAAGTAGCCATGCGCGGCACCGATCCCGATCCGGTTTTTGCGGCGCCGTTCGTCTCCTCGGTGATGCGGGTCGAGCCGGCGTGGATCGACTACAACGGCCATCTCAACATGGCCTATTACAACGTGCTGTTCGACCGCGCGGGGGACGAGGCTTTTGCACTGCTGGGCTGCGGCGCCGAATATGTGAAGACACATCGGCATTCATGTTTCACCGCGGAGGTGCATGTGCGTTACTTGCGCGAATTGCATTCCGGCGACCCGGTGCGGGTCACTTTCCAGTTGCTCGATTACGACGCCAAGCGGCTGCATTATTTCGAGCAATTGCTGCACGCGGACGAGGGTTGGGTCTCCGCGACGTCGGAAAACATGTCGCTGCATGTGGACATGGCGGCGAAGAAGACCGTCGCTTTCCCCGCCGACGTCGCCGGACGGCTTGCCGGCATGAAGGCCGCCCATGCGCCATTGCCGCGGCCGGACGTTGCCGGGCGGCGCATCGCGATGCCGCAATAGGAACATCCCGAGCACGAGGGATAACGGGCGACCACCCCTCCCTTTCGGGCCCCACCAGTGCCATCTTCGCGGGGAACAAGAATCGCCCGCACGCCCCGGACATTCATGGCCGAGCCGCACAAGCGTCCGCCCGCATTGCAGAATTCGCCTATCCCCGGCGGGATCGCGGCGCGCGCGCGTGCGGCCGCCGGCGGCAACCGTTATCTCGACGGCCTCAACCCCGAGCAGCGCGCCGCCGTGGAAGAACTCGATGGACCAGTGCTGGTGCTCGCCGGTGCCGGCACCGGAAAAACCCGGGTGCTCACCACGCGCATCGTGCATATCCTCAGTCTCGGCCGCGCCCGGCCGGGGGAAATCCTCGCGGTAACATTCACCAACAAGGCCGCGCGCGAGATGAAAATCCGCGTCGGACAAATGGTTGGCCAGGCGGTCGAGGGCATGCCGTGGCTCGGCACGTTCCACGCCATCGGCGTGAAAATCCTCCGCCGCCATGCCGAACTCATTGGATTGAAACCGGATTTCACCATCCTCGGCGTCGACGACCAGATCCGGCTGCTGAAACAATTATTGGAGGCCGAGGGGATAGACGAAAAACGCTGGCCGGCCCGCGTGTTGGCCATGCTGATCGACGGCTGGAAAAATCGCGGACTTGTCCCCGCGCAGGTGCCGGCGGGCGAGGCCGGCAGTTTCGCCAACGGCAAGGGCAAAAAGCTCTATTCGGCCTATCAGCAGCGGCTGAAGACGCTGAATGCCGCCGATTTCGGCGATTTGCTCTTGGAAAACATCCGCCTGTTCCGCGAGCAGCCGGAGGTGCTGGCGCAATATCAGCAGCGCTTTAAATTCATCCTGGTCGACGAATACCAGGACACCAACGTTGCTCAGTACCTTTGGCTGCGCTTGCTCGGGCAGAGCAGCGGCACTGGTCGGGGTTCTTCCGCGGTTGTCGCGCGTGCGGCGGCGGAGGTGAGCAACTCCCCCGTCATTCCGGGACGACCCGAAGGGTCGGACCCGGAATCCATAACCGCGACCGGGGATATGGATTCCGGGCTCGCGCCAAACGGCGCGCCCCGGAATGACAGCGCTCCACGCCTGCCGAAAAACATCTGCTGCGTCGGCGACGACGACCAGTCGATCTACGGCTGGCGCGGGGCGGAGGTGGACAACATTCTGCGCTTCGACCATGACTTCCCGGGCGCAAAAATCATCCGGCTGGAACGCAACTACCGCAGCACGGGACACATCCTCGCCGCCGCCTCGCACCTGATCGCGCACAACGAAGGCCGGCTCGGCAAGACGCTGCGCACCGAGGACGTGCTGGGCGAAAAAGTGCAGGTCACCGGCGCCTGGGATTCGGAAGAGGAAGCCCGCGCCATCGGCGATGAGATCGAGCAACTCCAACGCGAAGCCCACACGCTCGACGAGATCGCCATCCTGGTGCGCGCCTCGTTCCAGATGCGCGAGTTCGAAGACCGCTTCCTCACCCTCGGCATGCCCTACCGCGTCATCGGCGGGCCACGCTTTTACGAGCGCGCGGAAATCCGCGACGCGCTGGCTTATTTGCGCGTGATCCACTCGCCCACCGACGACCTTGCTTTTGAGCGCATCGTCAATGTGCCCAAGCGCGGCCTGGGCGACGCCACCGTGCAATGCCTGCACGACCACGCCCGCAAAAAGCGCGTGCCGCTGACCGAAGCCGCCCGCACCATCGTGGAGACCGACGAACTCAAGCCGAAACCGCGCGGCGCGCTGCGCGAGGTGCTGGCTAATTTCGCGCGCTGGCGCAAAATGAAGGACACGCTGCCGCACAACGAACTCGCCGAGATCGTGCTCGACGAGAGCGGCTACACCGAGATGTGGCAGAAGGATCGTTCCGCCGACGCCGCCGGCCGGCTGGAGAACCTGAAAGAATTCGTGCGCGCCATGCAGGAATTCGAAAACCTGCAAGGCTTCCTCGAACATATTTCGCTGGTGATGGACACCGACCGCGGCGAAGGCGCCGACTCGGTCTCGATCATGACGCTGCACGCCGCCAAGGGGCTGGAGTTCGACACTGTTTATCTGCCCGGCTGGGAGGAAGGCCTGTTCCCGCACCAGCGCGCGCTCGACGACCAAGGCCGCGCCGGCCTAGAGGAAGAGCGCCGCCTCGGCCATGTCGGCCTGACGCGGGCGCGCAAACGCGCGCGGATTTATTTCGCCACCAACCGGCGCATCCACGGCATGTGGACCACGACGGTGCCCTCGCGCTTCCTCGACGAATTGCCGGAGGAGCATGTGCAGGTGAACGAGGCAAAGGGCGGCTTCGGCATGCCGGGCTACGGCGCATCGCGCTTCGACGAGGCGAGCGCCTTCGGCTCCAATTACGGCACGCCCGGCTGGCAGCGCGCGCAGGCCAACAAGGGACGTGGCGGGTTTAACGAAGCGGGAAAACCGCGTTATGTGCCGGACGGCGTTTTTGACACTGACGGCGCTACTTCACCTCCCCCTGGAGGGGGGAGGTCGGCGCGCGATGCGCGCCGGGTGGG
>CAMAWF010000148.1 GCA_945861895.1 Rhizobium sp. Q54 | reverse complement strand
CTGCCGCGGAGCGATATTTCAAATTTTAGGCAAATGCAGACAATTCAAATTTGACGAAAAAACGCATTGAAACTGGCCAAAAACGTCGCTTCAACGCCAACGACAGCTTCAAGCCTGTCTGCTAGGTTTAGTTCAAAGGCGGACCAAATGCCGCCGGGGACTAAGGGGTCGTGTCATGTTCTTTCTGTTGCGAATGGCGTTCTGGCTGAGCGTCGTTTGCGTGCTTTTGCCAAGCAGCGGCGGCAAGCAGCCGGCGTCGCAAACGGCGCAAATCGATGCCACGCAAGCGGTTTCGGCGGCGGGTGCGACATTTGCGGACCTGAGCGGGTTCTGCGACCGGCAGCCGGACGCCTGCGTCGTCGGCGGCCAGGTTGCGGTCGCGTTCGGGGCCAAGGCGCAAGAGGGCGCAAAGACGATCTACGAATTCATCACCGAGAAACTCAACGAGAAAACCGCAACGAATACAGGCCATAAGGCCGTGCCTCTGGCCGTCTCGGACGCCGAACGGGGCACTTTGACGCGGGCCGATCTGGCGCCAAGCTGGCATGTTCCGCTGCCGCCGGTGGCGCCGCGCCGGGAAGCGCAAAACCGCCGGCCGTCGGCTTAATCTGGCCGAGCAGCGGCATTAATCCTATATATCTGGCCGAACACCGCCGCTGGTCGCGGATGTTCGGGTCGGATCAATGACGATCGACGAAATCATCGAGAATTTCTCCCTGCTCGATGAGTGGGACGACCGCTACCGCTATGTCATCGAGCTTGGCCGCACGCTCGCGCCTATCCCCGCAAGCGCGCACAGCGAAGCCAACAAGGTGCAGGGCTGCGCCAGCCAGGTGTGGCTGCTCACGAACGTCAAACCCGACGGCGCCGCCGGCCCGGTGCTTTCGTTTGCCGGCGACAGCGACGCGCATATCGTGCGCGGGCTGATCGCGATTTTGTTTGCGCTTTATTCCGGCAAGCCCGCGCGCGAAATCCTCGGCATCGACGCGCACGCCATATTCGGCCGGCTGGGGCTGAAGGAAAATCTTACGCCGCAGCGCTCGAACGGACTGCGCGCCATGGTCGAGCGCGTGCGCTTCGAGGCGCACGCCGCGCTCGCGCCCGCCGCGTGATTTTTGCCGCCTGAATGAGAGTCCGATGCGATGAGGCCGTGAACTCATAAACACGCCGTTGCACGGCTTGCCTGGGTCCGCTCTGGATCCGATTGTGTTGCACTTTTTTTGCTGCGCAGCGAAAGAACAATAGTCCAATCCGCGTGAACGATGCTTTGAATCAATTTTGCGCACTTGCGTTCGTCCTTAAATCAACATTGCTCATTTTGATCGTGAAAATAGTTTTGCAGCACGATCGAACCGTAAGCGGACTTTCTTCGCAGCGAGCGCAACGTCCGCTTTGTGCCATTCGCGTCATTTCGAGCGTACGCTCAACTGCACCAGGGCGACCTTCGTCATGAGGCTCCAACCCTTCCGGTTACCCGGCCGCGCCGTCCGTTAGCTATCGGATGAATCCACAACTCTCCAGGTGGATTTTTTCTCCACGAATGATCCGCGCCTTCAGGCGCACTGCCACGAATAGACATCGTTCACCAGCGACCGAAGCCGATTCATGTCGGGTACATAGACCACGAGGCGGACAGCATCGCGCAAGCTCACGCCTTCCGATTGTGCAATCAACCTCATGTCGAGGAAAGCTCGGCGGATGCGCGCCTCATCGCCCTCAGCCAATTAGTTCTTTGCGGGATCAATCCAGCGCCTGCCGGCGCCAAACACAAAGTCGCTGCGCGCGCGGCCAGACTCCAGTTGCCGGTCGGTTTGATCGCGCCAGCAGGTGAAAGTGTCTTCACGCCGTTCGCTGTCATGCTCTGTCCCACGACGATCACAATCTACGATTGATTAAACAGCGAGCAGGCGCCTCATTGAATTCGAATCTCTCGTTGGCAGCGGGTCAAGGTCCGGCTTGATGGCGTGGGGCGAGATCACTACCCGTCACCCACACGATATCATATAGTTCAGCGGGCGTATTCCCGAGTAGCAGCCAAACTATAGAGTTCCATTCATACGCTCGACTGGGAGATGGAGATGCATTAAAGTTAGGCCGCTCGCGCAAGAATAGCCATGCCAACATCGGATCGATTGCTTGGCGGAAACCGAACTTCAGCAGCACTCCGACAGCCCGAGGAAAGAACGCCATGAAAACGAAAACATGTTGCTTAATCGCGGCCTGCCTCATGTGGGCATCCGCTGCCGCCGCGCAGCAGACCGAAACAATCCGGCTCACCATCGCCTCGAGTCACCCACCGGTTATTCCATGGGTAGCCGCGATGAAGAACACAGTCGTCGCCAAGACCAACAATGCGCTCGCGGCCAAGGGTTCCAAATACCGCATCGAATGGAATGAGGCCTATGGTGGCGTGCTCTACAATTTCGAAAACACGATCGAAGCGATTGAACAGGGCATCACCGATTTCGGCTGGGTTGGCACGCTGTGGGAGCCCGCCAAGATGCCGTTGCAGAACATCATGTTCGCAACTCCATTCACAAACGACGACCCTAAGATCAACGTCAAGGTGATGGACGAGTTGATGGCGAAGAGTCCCCACTTCCGCAAGGAATGGGAGGACCAGAACGCCGTCTATTTCAGCGCGACGACATCGGATTCCTATCAGCTCTTCACGAAATTCCCGGTTAACAAGCTCGAAGACCTCAAAGGCAAGAAGATCCTCGCCGCTGGTGCCGTCGGCACATGGATTGACGCGCTTGGTGCCACTTTCGTCAATTCCGGCATCCCCGCGTTCTACAACGCGCTGCAGACCGGCGTCGGCGACGGCGTCGTGCTAATCCCCTCCGGCGCCGTTCCAATCAAGCTGCATGAGGTCGCGCCCTATGTGACCTATGTGAATTTTGGCGCAGTAACGTTCGGCGCTTTCGCGGCCAACAAGAAGAAATGGGACAGCCTGCCGCAAGAGGTACGCGACGTGATGCTTCCGATCGCGAAGGAGTATGCCGCCGAAAACATCAGCATCGTTCTGGATCGCGAGACCAAGGGTCTTGAGCGAATGAAGGCGGACGGCGCGAAAATCTCCACCTTGCCGGCTGCGGAGCGCAAGCGCTGGGCAGATTTCATGCCGAATCTCGCGAAGGTCTGGGTCGATGACACCGCAAAGAAAGGCCTTCCGGCCAAGCAGCTCATGCAGGACTATATGACTGCCATGCGCGCGGCCGGCGCCAAGCCGGCGCGCAATTGGGACAAGGATCTATAGTCCCGCCAAACACAATCCGGGCGCCCGCGGTCGCTGGCGCCCGAATTTTTTTGCGTAAGCCTGCGCCCGATCACGGGGGGTGCCTCGGGCTTGTTCTAGCAGGGTAATTCCCACTACGTTACATTGCTGACTCGCCACGGCCGGCAGGCCGCGAGGTTCGGGATATGACACGGGGCAGTGGGAGCGAAATTTGACGATTGCCAGCGAACCAGCTGCGCCTACCAGCAATATTTTGGCGCGCATCGATGCCGGCTTCAACTTTCTGCTCTCGGTGGTGAGTTCGACTTGGATCTTCGCCATCATGGCGCTGATCTGTATCGACGTCGCCATGCGAACGTTCCTGAATTCGCCGATCTCGGGCGTGGTGGAATTTGTTTCCCTCTCGGTCGCCGCCTGCGTGTTCCTGCAATTGCCGAGCGCCATCGTCCAGCGCCGTTTGCTGCGGGTCGAGATGGTCATCGAGCGCATTGAGAAGACTATTCCGCGCGCCGCGGCCCTGTTCAATTTGATTTGTATGCTGGTCGGCACCGTTCTGTTCTGGAAAATCCTGCTCTGGGCATGGCCGGATTTCACCAAAGCATGGCGGACTGATGAGTTCGCCGGAGCGCCCGGGGCCTATAAGCTTCCGGTATGGCCATTCAAGCTGGCGCTGATCATCGGCGTCGCCTTCAGCCTCGTTCAATTCCTGAAATTGGCCGTGATCGAGACCACTAATTGTCTCGGATTGCGCATGAGGCGATCGGAAGCAGTGCCGCCGGCCGGCTCGGTCGCGAAAAATCTGCTGTTCGGCCTTTTGTTGCTCGGCGTTATTGTCGGATTCATGGCGTTTCTTTTCACCACCGATCCGCGGCCAATCATGGTCGGCATCTATTGCCTCGGCGCCATGCTGGTGCTGGTGCTACTTGGCATGCCGATTCCACTGGCGCTGATGGGGATCTCGTTTGTCGGCATCTGGGTCGCGCGCGGCACCGAGCTCAATGCGCTCAACACGCTTGGGCTTACTGCATCTACCGCGGTTGGCTCCTACGAATTCGGCGTGATCCCACTCTTCATCATGATGGGCATCGTGCTTGAAAAGGCCGATGTCGGAAAGGACGCCTTCGAGGTCGCGGCCACCCTGCTGCGTCGCTTGCGCGGCGGACTCGGCATGGCGACCGTCTTTGCCAACGCGATTTTTGCCTCCATTGTCGGCAGTTCGGTAGCCTCCGCCGCGGTGTTCAGCCGCATCGCCGTGCCGGAAATGGTCAAGCACGGTTACACCAAGCAATTCTCGGTCGGCTGCGTTGCTGGCTCCTCCGTTCTCGGCATGCTGATTCCGCCGAGCCTGCTGCTGATCATCTACGGCCTGGTAGCCGAGCAGTCTGTCGGCAAGCTGTTCATCGCCGCCATTGTTCCTGGCATAACTCTGGCGGTTGCCTTCTGTATTGGCATCTATGCTATGGCGATTCTGACTCCACGCTTTGTCGGCAGCCCCCGCAAGCGGGATGATATCGCAGCGCTCAGCCTTACTCAGATTGTGGTCCAGCTCGCGCCGATCGTAATTCTGGTATTGGCGGTGATCGGCGGCATCTATGGCGGCATTTTCACGCCAACCGAAGCCGCTGCTGTCGGCACGCTGTTCGCGATTATAATCGGCCTTGTCAAGCGTCGCCTCGATTTTAAGATTTTTAAGGAGATCGTGCTGGAAACCGGCTACGTCTCTGCCGTCATTCTGTTTCTGATCGTCGCCGCTAATCTCTACACCCGCCAAATTGCTCTGACCGGCATTCCGACCAAGGTCGCCGATTGGGTGGCGAACGCCGGCCTCGATATGACGGGCTTTCTAATCATCTATTTCATCATCGTGTTCCTGCTTGGCATGATCATCGATTCCGTTTCGATCATACTGATCGTCTTGCCTATCATGTTACCGGTGCTCGACGTGCTCGACGGCAACAAAATCTGGTTCGGCGTGGTGACGACCATTGCGGTGGAGATCGGGCTGCTGACTCCGCCCTTCGGGCTATCGGTCTATGTGGTGAAGGGCTCAATGCCGAAGGACTTCGTCAGCCTCAACACAATATTCAGCGGTGCTTTCCCATTTGTGCTCATCATGATCGCCGTCACCGTGCTGGTGATGGCCTATCCCCAATTAAGTTTATGGCTGACGCGTCTTTAGAATCCTTACCCCCGCAGCCTGGACAGGTGTCCGCATCAACCATGATGGTTCGAACGCGTGGGCGCGCTCGGTCGTTGCAGCGCGGTGTCCCGCGCTAGCAACGGCATGGCGGCATGATCTATAAACACTGGTTTTGTCTGCTCCGGGTCATTCACGACCGACGCATTCAGCGCCCGTATCAAACAATGTCCGCTCTGCATCCAATAGCGACCGAACTTTTGCAGCGCAGTGAATACCGCGACGTGCCAGGAGCCGTCATTCCGTCCCACCCAACGCGCGACGGTGCCGATTGTTTTGCCAACTGCGTGCACAATGATGATACCACAG
>CAMAWF010000147.1 GCA_945861895.1 Rhizobium sp. Q54 | reverse complement strand
AGCAATTGCCGCTGCTGCGGGCGGCCCTACTGGCGCATCAGGCCAGGCACACCGTCACTCGCAACCTTGAACAACAGGCCAAGGCCGCGTAGCCTGTCAAAGAAATGACGCCTGCTCAAAATATTTCAACAACGAGCGGGACATCCCCCGATCAATGCGATGAAAGGCTTTAGCGGTGGGGTCAAAGTTGCGCGCGATTTCACATTCCGGCACTTAGCGCGCCAATCCCACGGCATATCAAACGTACCGGCCCAGATATTTATCTGGCTCCGTCGGGCGGCGTCCTCGACAGCGATGTAGGCTTTGGAATACTGCCGATACGCGACAGCCCAGCCGTTGGCGACCATCCAGCGGTTCAGATCCTCGGCATCCTTGAAGCAGGTGGCGACGGTACGACCGTAGCGGTCTTTGTTCTGGGGTCGGCAGGTAATTGTCGCGCGTCCGATATGATCGGACAGCGCAAAGCTCGCCTGCTGCCCGCAGCGCCATGCCGTGCCGTCGCGGTGCTGGCATTGCTGGCGGCCTTCCGGCGCATCGATACCCAGGAAGCGAATACGCACACCGTGAATGTCGATCGTGTCGCCGTCGATGACGGAAGCGACGCCGACGATGTCCGGCTGTGCCGCCAGCGCCAGCGCCGGCAACGCCATCATAAGGAGAGCGGTTAGGAGCGCCGCGCACATCTTCGCCAGTGCGCTTGATGCGCCAAGCTCTCGCCGCTTACCGGCCACGAAAAATCACAGGGTTCTCCCGCGGCTTCTCGGTTCCGTTCCGCTGTCGCGCCTGACGCTCTAAGCTGGCGATCTGCGCTCTCAAGTCCGGCGCGGATACTGCGTCCTTGCCATACTTCTCTTCCACGCTCGCCAGCGCCTCCCGCAGCGATTCCAGCATCAAGCCCATTTATCGCCTCCTGATAGTTGTTGTTGAACAGAACGACGACACGACAAGGCTAGCCGCCTTGCCGTCTCGAATTACGCCGAGAAAGGGCTCCATCGCAATGTTCACCTCATGCCGGATGGGCGCCATTTGAAGTTCGATAGCGACGCCGCGTAGCTGTTCGATTGCGCGTGCTCCGCCAACGCCGCCATGACCGACAAAAGCGATCGGTTTGCGATTCCATTCTTGGAAAGCGCTGTCGAACGCATTCTTCAAGACTGCCGTCGGCCCGTGATTGTATTCGGAGACCGTCGCGATGAAGCCGTCATAGGCGCCGATCTTCAAACGCCAGGCCTCGGCCGCGGGTTTGGAATACGCGCCGCCTGTATAGCTTGGCGGCACCGGTTCATTGAAGAATGGCAGGGGATGCTCGCGCAGATCGAGCACGTCGAGTTTGAAGTCGTCGCGCGCTTTCGCACCTGCCACGATCCACGCCGCTGGCGTGTCCGCAAAGCGGTTGGGGCGGGTGCTCCCGATAATCAGCGCGAGCTTGAGCATGTCGCTCACAAACGGCTCTCCTGCCGCAATCGCTGAGCGATCTCGGCGATTTGGCGCTCGCCTCTTTCGAGCGCTGCAGGGCTTGTGTGGACCGAATAATATCCAAGTACGAGATCGTGTGGGTGAGGGGCGGCAGAGCCCAGCACGGTTTCGGCATCGGTTTCCGCGTGGAATTCGAAATATCGGCTTCCGGTGGCCAAGCCGTGGATTGGGCGTAGGCAGAAGTAGTCCGGGGAGAAATATGGCGCTTTTGTGCTTTTCCATTGCCTCAGGCGGCCCTATCCTTCCGCCATGGTGGTCGGATCGACCAGCCATCTGGGGAATGTCAGTCTATACCGCTGGAATTCCGATCGCGCGCACCGTGGCGTTCGCCGGCGGTTTCGTCGCGCAAGCCATTTTTGTGTTGGCGCTGTTCGAAATCTTGTGACGAAGCGAAGCCCGAGGACCTGGTAGATGGATTCTCGCCTGGAATATTTCGCCGAGCTGGAGAAAAAACTGCTCTGGTTGTCGTCCTGGACGATCCATCACGCCAACCATGTGCGCGAAAATAGCGACGGATTGAAGGTCGGCGGACATCAAGCGTCGTCTGCATCGCTGGCGACGATCATGACCGCGCTCTATTTCGGTGTCCTTCGTCCCGAAGACCGCGTTGCCGTCAAGCCGCACGCCTCGCCTATCTATCATGCCATCCAATATCTGCTCGGGCGGCAAAGCCGCGAGAAACTGGAGGGGTTCCGCGCCTTCAAAGGCGCGCAAGCCTACCCGTCCCGCACCAAGGATACCGACGACGTCGACTTCTCGACCGGCTCGGTCGGGCTTGGCGTCGCGCAGACCCTGTTCTCCTCGCTGGCGCAGGATTACGTGAAGGCGAAGGGTTGGGGGCAGGGTTGGCCGGTGGGCCGCATGGTCTCGCTGGTCGGCGACGCGGAGATGGACGAAGGCAATATCTTCGAAGCCCTGCTCGAAGGCTGGAAGCAGGACGTCCGCAACATCTGGTGGATCGTCGATTACAACCGGCAGTCGCTCGACGGCGTGATCCGCGAAGGCCTGTGGCAGCGCTTCGAAACCATCTTCCGCGATTTCGGCTGGAACGTCGTCATCCTGAAATACGGTTCGCTCCTCGAAGAGGCGTTCCGCGAACCCGGCGGCGAGGCGTTGCGCAGCTGGATCGACAAATGTCCGAACCAGCTTTTCGCCGCGCTTTGCTATCAGGGGGGAGCCGCCTGGCGGCAAAAGCTGCTCGACGAGATCGGCGATTCCGGTGCGGTGGCCGCAGCTATCGAGCGACGCAGCGACGCGGAGCTCGCGCGGCTGATGACCAATCTCGGCGGCCACGATATTCCCGCGCTACTCCAGGCTTTCGAGAATCAGACGGACGATAGACCGACCTGCTTCATCGCCTACACGATCAAGGGACACGGGCTGCCGCTGCAAGGGCACAAGGACAATCACGCCGGCCTGATGACGCAAGCGCAGATGGAGACCTTTCGCGGCACGATGAACATCCGGCCCGGCCACGAATGGGATAAATATGAGGGCCTCGCCATTGCCACCGCGGAGCTCGATGCCTTTCTCGCGCGCTGTTCCTTCGCGCAAACGGCCACGCGGCGGCTCTCCGCCCCGCGCATCCCGGTGCCCGGCGCGTTGAGTTTTCGCGCCGCCGCCACCATGTCGACGCAGCAGGGTTTCGGCCTGATCCTCAACGATATCGCTGCTAGCGATCATCCGTTTGCGACACGGGTCGTGACCGCGTCTCCGGACGTGACCGTGTCGACAAATCTCGGCGCCTGGGTGAATCGGCGCGGGCTTTTTGCGCGCTCGGCGATGGTCGACACCTTCAAGCGGGAGAATATTCCCTCGACCTATCGCTGGGAGTTCTCGGCCAAAGGACAGCATATCGAGCTCGGGATAGCCGAGATGAACCTCTTCATCCTGCTCTCGGCACTCGGACTCTCGCATTCCATCAATGGCGAACGGCTCCTGCCCGTCGGCACGCTCTACGACCCTTTCATCAAGCGCGGGTTGGACGCGCTGAATTACGCCTGTTACCAGGACGCGCGTTTCATTTTGGTGGGTTCGCCCTCCGGTGTCGCGCTCGCGTCCGAGGGCGGCGCCCATCAATCGATTGCGACTCCGCTCATCGGGATGGCGCAGGATGGCCTCGCCGCATTCGAACCTGCTTTCGCCGACGAGCTTGCAATTATTATGCGCTGGGCCTTCGACTACATTCAGCGCGAAGGCGACGGGATGCGCGACGAACAGACCTGGTTGCGCGACGAGACCGGCGGCTCGGTCTATTTGCGGCTTTCGACGCGGCCGGTGGAGCAAATCCCGCGGACCATCGCGCCGGACCTCGCGCAAGGCATCACCGACGGCGCCTATTGGCTGCGGCGGCCCGGTCCCAATGCGCAAATTGTCGTTGCCTATACGGGCGCGGTCGCACCCGAGGCCATCCAGGCCGTCGGCTTGATGAGCGAAGATCGCCGCGATGTCGGCTTGCTCGCCATCACGTCCGCGGACCGGCTCAATGCCGGTTGGCAGGCGGCCGAACGGGCCCGCCAGCGCGGGCTGACCGGCGCCACCAGTCTGATCGAGCGCTTGCTGGCGCCGCTGTCGCGCGATTGCGGAATCGTGACCGTCATCGACGGACACCCCGCGACGCTCGCTTGGCTGGGCAGCGTTCACGGCCATTGCGTGAAAGCGCTAGGGGTCGAGCATTTCGGTCAGACCGGCACGATCGGCGATCTCTATCGCCATCACGGCATCGACGCCAATGCGATCGTGCATGCCGCCCAGGCCGCCGTCCCCGGACGGCCGCTCCGTCATCTCACCGCTCTGCCGTGAAAGGGATCAGCGGCTGATGAATCCAACTTAAAAGCGACGTATCGCCTATTCCCCTTTTCGGGTTTTTTGTCTGTTTCGTTGTGATCGGTGTGAAATCGCGTCCAACTTTGACCCCGGCCTCAGCAGCATGCAACGCATTACATCTGTTGCGTAATGGCTGAAATTAGCGAGGTCACGATTGGACGCGAAACGCGACCCCAGAAATCTCGATGTTGTGCAACGCGATCAGCCCTATGGAGTACGAGATGAACGCCGGATTAGCTTAAGTGAGTGTCAACCGAACCGGCAGCAGCCCACTCATAGGTATTCGAACATCAGGCGCGCCATGAAACGCAATTGTCCGATGCATCTTGGCATGATCCCGGCAGGCCGGCGCCCCATTCGCATGGGCCTTTACAGGCTTGGCGGCGGTAAACCTGGTCGTCTCGCCGGGGCCGCGCTCCTCTCCGCGCTGCCTTGCTTCCCGGCCTTGGCGCAATTGCCGGACATTGAGCCGGAGGCGCCCGCTTCCTCCATGGCCGCGGCCGATTCCTCCGGCTGGTTCTGGACCGTCAACGGTTGGCGTCCGACGCTGCGCCGTTCCGACGGGCGCTTCACGATGTCCGTTCGGGCGCGTTTACAACTCGATGCGGGATGGTTTGATCAATCGCAAGACGTCCATGACATCGCACCGGACCGGGACGTAGAATTCAAGGACTTGCGCTCCGGCACCAACACCCGCCGGGCCTATCTTGGCGTCGAGGGACGCGCCTTTGGTAGCTTGTCCTACGAATACCGAATGAATTTCGGCGACACCCGCTCCTTCCTGACAAACCCCAACGTCAATATTGCCCGCGTCTCTTATAATGCCGGCAACCTGGGCAATCCCGATCGAGCGCATTTTCGCATCGACGCAGGTTTCATCAGGCCGATGTTTACGTTTGGGGATTCCACGTCCTCGGCTGCTTTGCTTTTTCTTGAACGGGCCGATGCGGGCAATGTCGCGTCCACTGCGTACGGCGGCGGCACGCCCCGATTGGGATTGCAATTCATTTTTCAGACGCCCGATAGTCTGCAGCAAGGGGACAATTTTGTCGTTTCCGGCGCGCTGTCCAACGGACGTTCCCCCTCCAACAACACGGTATTTCCCAGCAATTCATCCTTTGCAGGAAAGCAAATCATCGGCCGCATCGCCTATCGTCTGCCCTTCGGCGAGTTTGACGGTGTCCAACTCGGGGGCAATGCCTCGCATATTCTTTCGGTCGCCGAAAATGCGGCGGAGAACGGTGCGCGCACGATCATTTTGCAGGACTTCCCCGAAACCAGAATCGACGGCAATCGTCTCGTGAGCACCGGCCCTGTTCGCGCAAGCGGCGGGTTGGACCTACCCCGTTTCCGTGGACAGTTGAGGTCTTGGGATCAGGCTACACTGTCTGAATTCATCGTGTCCTTCCTTTTCTGTTCTTCCTGCCTGCTGGTGGCATCCTTTTGTTCGGCCCCTGCGGAGCCCATCCTTCCGTCCCGGCC
>CAMAWF010000146.1 GCA_945861895.1 Rhizobium sp. Q54 | reverse complement strand
GATACCGGACAGCCCGGCCAACACGCGGGCATGGTTCGAACCCATGGTGCCCACACCGATGACGCCGATCCGAAGAGATGGATTACTCTTCACGGCCTGCACCATTTTTCGACATTTGCCCCTGAATCGACTGCTGAAACGTGCCCCGCGTTGTCCCTAGCATGCCCGGTGACCGCTGGCGACGCCAACCTGCCACAAACGCCAAACACGTTTTGAGTCAGAGCTTTACAGGAAGATAGCGCGCGCCAGCGCGGTCACTCGGCCGCGTCCGCCCCGCCTGGAACTGCCAGCGTCAAACCGACCGAAAGCGCGTCTTCGCGGAACGCCCGGACCGCGCCGAGCGACAGTTCCGTGGCGCTCATGGTGCCCAGTGCCGGCAACTTCTTGAGCACGTCGGCCGGCGCGGTGATGATATGGCAGCCCATCGCGTCGGCCTCCACCACATTGTAGACCTCGCGGGTGGACGCCCAGATGATCTCGACGTTCGGCGTATTTCTGGCGCGCGCTACGGCGTCCTGCATGACCGGCCGGTAGTCGAAACCAAGGTCGGCGAGCCTGCCCGCGAACACCGAGACGCAGGCAGGCGCGCCGCCGGCCAGCGCATCCACCGCCTTGGCCACCTGCTCGGGCGCAAAAATCGCGGTCATGTTGATCTTGATGCCCTCCCGCGACAGCGCACGGACGGCCTCGAACAGCGGCTCGCCGCGCGTGTTGGTCACCGGCAGCTTAACGTGGACATTCTTGCCCCATGCCGCGATGACGCGCCCCTGCGCCATCATCTCCGGAATGTCGTCGGAAAAAACCTCGAATGAAATATGCCGGTCGGGTACGGCGGCGACGAGGTCGCGGCCATACTCGGCGTAGTTCTTCACGCTGGCCTTTTTCAGCAGGGACGGATTGGTGGTGAACCCCGCGATCCACGACTGCCTGGCCATGTCGAGGATCTGCGCCTTGTCGGCGCCGTCGGTGAACAGCTTGACCTTCAGGTCGGAGAGCTTCGGCATCCTGATCACCTCCTGGGCCATCGATTTATCCATTCTCATCGGCCGTCATTCAAGCTATGAGGAACGCGGCTTTCACGGTTTTCTTGTGTTGCGCGTCAACTCGAGCGTCTGTTGCCAATGAAAAGGTTGTTCCTCTTTGCCGCAAAAGTAGCGATTTCCGCGCTCCTGTTCTACCTCTCGCTCCGCCTCGTCAATCTCAATGCCCTGCAAGAGCGGCTCAATCGAATCGAACCGCCATGGATCGTGGCGATGCTGCTGGGCCTCGGCGTTCAGATCGGCTTGGCTTCATTGCGCTGGCAGCGGATCGCCGGCGCCTGCGGCGTGGCAATCAAATTCAAGAAGGCCTTACATTACACGTTGATCGGAGCGTTCTTCAATCAGGCGCTGCCTTCGACCGTGGGCGGGGACGCCGCTCGCATATGGCTTGTGGCGCGCGACGCGGATGGATGGAAGGGCGCGGTCTCTTCGGTCCTGATCGACCGCGCTTCCGGACTGATCTGGCTGGCCTTGCTGGTCCTGCTGTGCCTTCCCTGGTCGCTTGCACTGATACAAAATCCGATCGGGCGCACTGCCCTCATCTTGATCGGCATCGGCAGCGTGGCCGGACCGCTCGCGCTTTTTGCGATAACCCGTGTGGGTCGCATCTGGCTCGACCGGTGGCGGCCGACACGCCAGCTTGCCGAGCTGGCTGAGACCGCCTGGAAGGTGCTTGCCTCTGCGAGCATTGGCATCGCCGTCGCGGCGCTTTCCATCAGCGTTCAATTACTCACCGTCCTGGTCGCCTGGTTCGCCGCCAAGGCCATCGGCTCCTCGGTCAGCCTGCTGCACTCGTTGCTCTTGATTCCGCCGGTGATCCTCATTGCCGCGATCCCGGTGTCGATTGCCGGATGGGGCGTGCGCGAAGGCGCCATGGTCGCGGCCTTCACCTTTGCAGGACTGTCCGACACTGACGCGCTGGCGATCTCCGTGCTGTTCGGAGCCGGCTTGTTTGCGATCGGAGCGATCGGAGCGATCGGAGGATTGGTCTGGATCTTTGGCGGCGAGCGCGTGCGGATCGCTGCGCCGGCAAATGGCGCGCCGCCCGGCGCACCTTAGGTCTCGACCCGGCCAATCCGGAGCGAAGTCCAGGGCAAGTCCATCGGCATCACACTGGGTCGACCTCGGACATGTCGAGTTCCGTTGGCGACTGACGGCCCAGGATTTCCAGCAGCACCCGGACACGATTGCGCGACACAGAGGAGTGCAGCCGGCCGATCAAGCCGGCGAAGGGGCCGCTTGCCACTCGCACCGAATCGCCCGGTTTCAGGCGGGCAACGGCGGTCGTAAAATCAAAGAATCCGTCGGTCTCCGCAGCCCTGATCGATTCCACGATGCCGTCCGGCACGCGCGAGGGCACCTCGCCGTTGCAAATGAGGCTGGCGACCCCAATGGTCGAAAAGATTGCCCGCCAGCGCGTGTTCTCGATGTCAAATCCGACAAACAGGTAGCCGGGGAAAAGCGGCCGCTGCACCGCCTCGCGGCGCCGCGCATGCGTGCGAATGCGCCGGCAGAGCGGCAGATAGACCTCGAAGCCCTGCCGGACGAGATTGCTCCGCGCCTTGGACTCGGCGTGCACATGCGTGCGCGCGACATGCCAGTGCATCATGGGCGATGTTTACCAGCCGAGCGCGCCGAATGGTAGGGTCGCGCAACGGCCCCGATATCGCCGTAAAGGCGCCCAGCGCATGAGATCGCGGCGGCCGCGCCAGCGGCTTGCAGAAAGCGGTGGTCTCGGCTTATCAGTGCTCGTCCCCGGTCAAATTCGACGGGTTGGACTGTCGGCATATTCATGCACGAAAACATCGATCGCGCGACTTCGGCCGACGTTCGGCGGAAGTATACGGACCGCAAGCAGCGCGCCCTGGAGCAGGCCGATTGGCGAGCGATCGGCCGGGGCGCCTGGCTGGAACGCCACCGGTTCTATTACGAAGAGGACTGGCGTTATTTCCAGTTCCTGGTCCCCGAGGGAAAGCGCGTTCTCGATCTCGGCTGCGGCACAGGCGGCCTGCTCGCGGCGCTGCGACCTTCGGAGGGCGTCGGCGTCGATTTCAGCCCGGCGATGATCGAACGCGCCAAGAAAACTCATCCATCCCTCAAGTTCGTCCAGGCCGACATCGAGAATGTCGGCGAGGCGACGGAAGTCGAGGGTGAATTCGACACGATCGTGATGTCGGACACGGTGGGATCGCTGGACGACTGTCTCGATACGTTTCAGAGCCTGCACCGCTATTGCCGTCCCGACACGCGCGTCATCGTGAGCTACCACTCGCGGATATGGGAGCCGTTCCTGCTTCTCTATATCCACCTCACCACCAACCAGACCGCGCGCCCGTCGAACTGGCTGTCCAGTCAAGACATCGCAAATCTCTTCGATCTTTCGGACTTCGACGTGATCAAGCGCGAGTGGCGCGTGCTGTGCCCATTCCGATTGCTCGGACTTGGCCGCCTGATCAACCGGTACGTCGCGACGCTGCCGTTGATTCGCAAGCTTTGCCTGCGCAACTATGTCGTCGCGCGCCCGCGCCCGCGCCCGCTGGCCGGCGACCTGGTCACCACCGTCCTCATTCCCTGCCGCAACGAGCGCGGCAACATCCAGGCGGCGGTTGAGCGAATTCCGCGGTTCTGCCCCGACATCGAGATCGTATTCGTCGAAGGCAACAGCACCGACGGCACTTGGGAAGAAATCCAGCGTGTCACCGCCGCATTTCCGGCAATCGACATCAAGAGCTTCAAGCAGACCGGCAAGGGCAAAGGCGATGCGGTGCGGCTGGGGTTTTCAAAGGCACGCGGCGACGTGCTGATGATACTGGATGCCGACCTCACCATGCCGCCGGAAGATCTGCCGAAGTTCTACCGCGCGCTGACGACCGGCAAGGGCGAATTCATCAACGGCTCGCGGCTCGTCTACCCGATGGAAAAGCAGGCGATGCGGCTGCTCAACCAGATCGCGAACTACATTTTCGCGCTGCTGTTCACCTATCTCTTGAATCAGCGGCACACTGACACGTTGTGCGGCACCAAGGTGCTGCGCAAGCGCGACTACGAGGAGATCAGCCGCAACCGCAGCTACTTCGGCGATTTCGACCCGTTCGGCGATTTCGACCTGATCTTCGGCGCCAGCAAGATCAACTTGAAGACCGCCGAGGTGCCCATCCGCTATGCGGCGCGTACCTACGGCGAAACCAACATCTCCCGCTTTCGGCATGGGCTGCTGCTGCTGCGAATGGTTGCCTTTGCGTTCAAGAAGCTCAAGGCGCTCTGAAGTCACGGCGCGAGCCGGCGCTAGGGTACGCGGCGAAATGCGCCAAACATCACCCCGGCCGGCAGCGGCAAAGTCCAACTCTGCATGGCGCGCGGTACCGGCAGGCGCACCCCGTAGGTTTGCTCGATGCGGCTGGCCAGCGTGGCCATGTCGGCGGGAAACAGAAATGGGCACACCTCGCCGCGGGCGAAACCCTGCCGCTCCATGAACGCCTTGAGCGTCTCCGGAGAAAAATACCACAGATGCTCCAGAAGGTAGCAATTCCAGCGCTCGCCTGACACGCGCGCCGCGATGCTCGCCACATTGGGCGCCGACAAGAACAGCCAGCCCCCGGGCTTCAGTAGGCTTCGAAGCGCCGCGATGTCGCCGGCGAGCCTCGGCAGATGCTCGATCACGTCCCACATTGTCACGAAGTCGAACGATGCGGGCGTCAGCAGCTTGGCCGCCATCGCGGCGTGCAATTCGCCGACGATGATGCGGCCATCAGCCGACTTCTGAATCTCTTGCGCCGTCGACCGCAACTCCAGCCCAACGCAGTCGAAACCGGTCATGATGTCGAGAAACTGGCCGTCGCCGCAGCCGAAATCGAAGAAGCGGCCGGTGGAAACTCTTTTCCGAACATGGCTGGCGAGGCGCCGATAGCGGGCGGCAACGGCGTGGCCACGGCCGGGAGGGGTCTCGATGCGGGCAACTTCGCGATAGATCTGCTCGTATTCTTCGTATTCGTATTGCGGCGAGGTCAGCACAAAGCCGCAGCCATCGCAGCGTACGATTCGGCCGTGCACGGCCTTCTCGCGATCCGTCAAGAAAAACGCAGCCGCCTGCCCTGGCGTCCCATCGTATGAATTTGGAAACAGCATGGTGAATCTGCCGAGCCCGCAGACCGGGCATTCGGAAATTTCTCTCATCCAGTTCCCCTGCCCGAAGCCAACCGGACGAGCGCAGCGCCACAATTTGGCGGCAAGTTATTTTTTTCGGGTGTCCTGCAAATAGTGCGCGTTTATTCGCCGCACCACAGAATATATCAGAATATAAAAATACCAATACAGATAATTCCGAATCCATTTGAACAGCCGGAAGTTCGACTTTCCTGCGGCACGATCCCGATTGGTTGTGGGAATTTCGGTAATGCGGTAGCCAAGGATGTATGCCTTGGCGATCAGTTCCATGGTGACTTCGAAACCGCCGCTGCTTCTGATATCGATGTTGTCCAAGACCTCCTTGCGATACAAAATAAACGCGTTCGTCATGTCATGGGTTGGAATCTTGGTGATCTTGTGCAGGGATAAGTTGGCGGCCAGCGATAGAAGGTACTTGATGTACGGTCCGCCGATCTTGCGGCCGCCTTCGCAGTAGCGCGACGCCACCACCAGATCGTATCCTTCCTGGATCTTCAGAGGTGGTCCCGGTTGTTTGAACAGATTTTCCGCGTCGATAAGTGGAGCGTCTGCCGGGGTTAGGCTGCCAAGCGGATTGGCAGCGGGTTGAAGTAGGCTTGATCGGGTGTGGCGTCGTCAAGGCTCGAATGCGGTCGGCGGCGG
>CAMAWF010000145.1 GCA_945861895.1 Rhizobium sp. Q54 | reverse complement strand
TGGGAAGCTGCGAGGAATCGGCGAACGGCTCGTCGAACCATTCGGGTATCTGTCCGACAAGGTTCAGCGCGTCTCCCGGCGCAAGTACGACATCGGTGTGGTCGGTGCCGAGGTGGCGGGCGATTTCGCGGGCGAATCCCGTTTCGTCATAGGTTGCATCCTGAGCGCCGATGGTGAATGTGCGGACCGGCCGATCCGAAACCGCCTGCATGATTGCCACGACGGTCGAGGAATCGGTTCCGCCTGACAGGAATGCGCCGAGTGGCACATCCGCAATCATCCGGCGGCTGACGGCGTCACGTAAGATTCCGTCGAGCGCATCGGTCGCCTCTTTAAAATTTCTGCAATCTTTGTTGGTCCGGCTCACGGCATCGGTAAGCCGCCAATAGGGCGTGATTACGGGATCGGTTCCTGCACGGGCAGTGAGGATTGAGGCCGGTTGCAATTTGAAGACGCCATGAAAGACGGTCGCTGGCGCCGGCACGTAGCTGTAGCGCAGCATGGCCGCGATTGCCTCGCGGTCGATCTGTGGACGGAAAGCCGGATGGGCCATCAGGGCGCGCAGCTCCGAGCCAAACAGGAGTATCCCGTCAGCGATCGTCCAATACAGCGGCTTCACGCCAAGACGGTCGCGCACCAGCCGAAGGGTGCGCGTTTGCCGATCGAACAAAGCGAAGGCGAACATTCCGACGAAGCGCTGGACGGCCGCTTCGACGCCCCATTGGACGAAAGCTGCCAGCATCACCTCGGTATCGGAGGTGCCGCGAAATCGGTGCCCGTTTATTTCGAGTTCCGCCCGCAATTCCCGAAAATTATAGACTTCGCCGTTGAAGATGATGATGAAGCGGCTATCGGCCGAATGCATCGGCTGCGCGCCGGTCGGCGAGAGGTCAACAACGGCAAGGCGCCGGTGGCCGAGACCGATTCCGCTTTCGGCATCGCCCCAACTGTCTTGGCCGTCGGGGCCGCGATGGGCAAGCGTGCTTACCATGCGTAGCGCAGTTGCCGACGGGTTTGAATCCCGCAGGCGACCGGTTATCGCCATCAAACCCGCGATCCCGCACATTGTTGGAGCTCTTTTGGCGTACCCGATTTTTTAGATTAGTCTTTAACTTGGCGATCAATTGCATCGAAAGTCTGGCTACAGTATCACATCCTGCCATGTCCACTTCTTCAACCAAACCCGGTGCCGCCAGTTATCGAACGGCACTTTTGATCCTGACAATTTTTATTGCGGTCAATGCCTTGGTATCGGCATTCACAGTCGACGGCGCGGCGCTCAAATTTGGCGGCGACGCTGGCAGCTGGTACCAGCCAACGTTAGGTTTGCTCAAACACGGTCGGTTCGTCGATCCCGACGATCCGGCCAAACTGCTGACTTTTCGCCCTCCGCTGTACCCGCTATTCGCTGCATTGATGTTGTGGCTGAGCGGTGGCGCAATGTGGAGCATCGTCGCCGCACAGTTGGCCCTGTTATTTGCCACTGGATGGTTGGCGCGGGCGATCACTGAGCGTTGGCTGCCGGGTTATGGCAATCTGATGCTGGTATTGGTGATATTCAATCCAAATGCTCTCGGCACGGCGCATTTGTTCCAGAGCGACACGCTCTATGCATTCTCGATCGCTGCCGTATTTTGGGCCTTGTTTGCCTTCGCCAAAAACCAGACGTGGTCTCTCGCAATTAGCAGCGGTGCTCTGCTCGGAATTTCTCTGTTGGTGCGCACCACCGGCCAGTTTCTTATCTACGTCTGGCCGCTTGCCTTGCTGCTACTTGGCGTGCTGACGAGCGGTGCACGCGTTTGGGTGGGCTCGCTGGCAAAGGGTCTCATGGCAGCTATAGTGGCCTTTGCCATTATTGTGCCCTGGATGTTGCACAACCAGCGTGCGGGAGAAGGATTTACGCTCTCGAACAATTTTCTGAAATCGTATTTTCTCTGGGACAACATTTCCTATCTTGAAAAATATGACAAAAATATTGGCCAGACTGAAGCCGAACGCGCGATGGAAGCTAGGCAGAAGCAGCTAAGCGTCCAATTCGGACATGATTTTGAGCAGCTCTCAGATCGCAACAAGTATGCGTATCTCGCCGATAAAGGTCGCGAGCAATTTCTCTCCTACCCAGTTCGCACATTCACGCGCGCATTTGGATGGGCATGGGCGCAATATTACGGCATCCCGGGTGTAAGCAATTTCATGAACCTGTTTGATCTCGGTGGGGAAACCGCATTTGCCAGATTTCGCCGCCAGCAATACGATAATTACATCGATGCGGGATTCGACGCGTTGAAAAACGCCTCGCCGGTCTTCGTGAGTTTGACTGCCGCTGGATTTCTCTTCGTTTTTGTCCTGCGCGGCTTGGGGTTATTCGGCGTGTTTACGCTCTTCCGGCGCCGGTTATGGCCCGTTTTGTTGATTGTCGGCGCCGGAGTTGGGTATTTCACGCTGATCCATTTGCTCGTCGCCAATTCGCGCTATCGTTTACCGATTGAACCGATCCTGTTTTTGCTTGCGCTTTACGGGCTGGACGGGTGGCGCTGCTGGCGAGTAAGTTCCGAAAAAGCTGTGGAGAATAGACTGGCATGAACCAGGTCGTGAAACCGTCCGCGATCAAACCGCGGGTTCTAATCTTCATCGTCGCGTACAACGCCGAGACGACGATTCAGAACGTGCTGCGCCGGATCCCGGCTGAGATGCAGCAGTACGATACTGAGGTTCTGATCATCGACGATGCGTCGCAGGACCGCACGTTTGAGAAGGGCGAGGAATTTCGTCACGGCGGTACCCTGCCGTACAAGCTCACAGTATTGTTCAATCCGATCAATCAGGGCTATGGCGGCAATCAGAAAATCGGATTCCACTACGCCATCGAAAAAGGTTTCGATTTTGTCGCGCTGGTGCATGGCGACGGTCAGTATGCGCCGGAATGTCTACCGATGTTGTTGCAGCCGCTCCTTAACGGCGAGGCGGATGCAGTATTCGGCTCGCGCATGCTCACCCGCGGCGGTGCGCTCAAGGGCGGCATGCCACTCTACAAGTTCGTTGGCAACAGAATCCTGACTATCTATGAGAATATCATGCTCGGCTCGAAGCTGAGCGAATTCCACTCCGGTTACCGGCTGTATTCGGTCAAAGGGCTCGCCAAAGTCCCGTTCAGCCTCAACACCAACGTATTTCACTTTGATACCGAAATTATCATTCAATTTTTGTTTGCGGGTTTACGCATCAAGGAACTGCCGATCCCCACCTATTACGGCGATGAAATATGCCACGTTAACGGGTTACGCTATGCGTGGGACGTCTTTGTCGCCACTTTTTTGGCGTGCTGTCTGAAATGGGGTATCTTCTACCGGCGCAATTTCGACGTGGTGCCTGAAGGTTTCAGTCATTACGAGTCGAAGCTGAATTACGCCAGCCCGCATTCGATTGCGATTGAGCGCGTCGGCGCGGGCAAGCGCGTGGTTGATATCGGCTGCGCCAGCGGCTACGTCAGCGCGGCGCTCAAGCGGAAAGGCTGTTCGGTCACCGGCATCGACCAGTTCGAGCCGCCGAAGGAAGCGGGGCTTGACCGTTTCATTCGTCACGATCTCAATTCAGATCATCTGCCCATCACGTTCGATGAGGTCGATTTGGTGCTGTTGCTCGATGTGATAGAGCACGCGCAATCGCCGGAAAAGCTCGTCGAACAGCTCTACAATGCGGCGAAATTAAATCCGAAGGTCCGCTTTATCGTAAGTACCGGCAATATTGGGTTCGTCATCACGCGGTTGATGCTTCTGCTTGGCCAGTTCAACTACGGCAAGCGCGGTATTCTCGATTTGACTCACACGCGACTGTTCACCTTCGCCAGTTTCCGGAGGTTGTTTGAGCAGAACGGTTTCAAGATAGAAAAAGTCTGGGGTGTGCCGGCGCCGTTTCCGTTGGCGCTAGGCGACGGCTTGGCGGCCCGTGCGCTCTTGAAAGTCAATCAGATTTTGATCGTGGTATGGCGCAGGATGTTCGCTTATCAAATGATGATGGAAGTTCGCCCGCTGCCGTCATTGGAATATCTGCTGCAGCATGCATACCGCGAAAGCGCGACACGCGCCGAACATTTGGCGACGCAGAAGGCGGCCGAATAGAAGTATCCGGCGGCTCGACATCTCACGGGCTTACGTCGTAGGGCCTTTGAAGGGCAATGGGCTGCCCGCCGATAATCGACCTGTTATGATCGATGCATCTTATCAGAATGACCTCACGCGTTTGGCTATCTTTGATTGAGTAATGACAGCAGATATTGGCCATATCCGCAATTATGCATAGGTGCGGCCAAGCTGCGTAGGCGGGTATCGTCGATCCACCCTTGGCGCCAGGCTATTTCCTCCAAGCACGCGATTTTCATACCCTGCCGCCGTTCGATCGCTGCCACGTAACTGCCTGCATCAAGCAGCGCATCATAGGTTCCGGTATCAAGCCAGGCGAAGCCGCGGCCAAGGCGCTCCACACGCAGCTCGCCCTGCTGCAGGTACATCCTGTTGAGATCCGTGATCTCTAGCTCACCACGCGCTGATGGTTTCAACTGTCGTGCCATCGATACGACGCGTTCATCGTAAAAATACAATCCGGTCACCGCCCAATTGGATTTCGGCGCTGCCGGTTTCTCTTCGATGCTGAGGGCTTGTCCATCGACGGAAAATTCTATCACGCCATAGGACCGCGGATCGTTGACCTGATAGGCGAAAACCGTGGCGCCGTTAGTGCGCGCGTTGGCTCGCAACAAGTTTTCAGTTAGTCCATGGCCGTAGAATATGTTATCGCCCAGCACCAGCGCCACCGGAGCGCCGTCAAGAAAGTTTTCGCCAATCAGAAATGCTTCCGCAAGGCCGTCAGGCGATGGTTGCTCGGCATAGGAAATACGAAGTCCGATATCGCTGCAGATGTCCAGCAACTCGCGAAAGTGCGGCAGATCGTGGGGTGTGGATATGATCAGCACATCGCGGATGTCAGCTAGCATCAATACCGACAATGGATAGTAGATCATCGGCTTGTCGTATATCGGCAGTAACTGCTTGGACACGGCGCGAGTCATCGGATGTAGACGTGTACCCTTACCACCGGCCAAGATAATTCCCTTGCGCGTCATTCCGTTGCCCTCATTCAGCGGCGCGGCCTGAGGCTGTCAACGCGATAGCCGCCGCTCTTGATACATTTGCGTTGGGTTAAATCCATGCCGAGGCATGATGCGCTGGCGGCGGTTGCTCGTCCAGTGTATCCGGTTGGCGCGGAGAAACCCCGATATCGGGGCGTTTGCCATACCCGCCTAAGATTCTGCAGGGTGGTTGATCCTGCATAGGATAGGTTTATAAACAACGCCGCTTCGGCCAAGGATGAGGTGCAAGCGACAAAAATTAAGGCTGCACCGAGAGGAATTTCGTTATGAGTTTGGAAGTAAAGTCACTCGAAATCCCGGACATCAAGATTATAACTCCAAGGAAGTTTGCTGATCCTCGTGGCTTTTTCTCCGAGAGCTATAACAAGCGGGTGTTTGCCGAAGCGGGAATAGTTCTTGATTTCGTTCAAGACAATCATTCGTTTTCGCCGAACGTCGGGACGATCCGTGGCCTTCATTATCAGTCTCATCCCTTCGCCCAAGATAAGCTCGTTCGCGTCGTCAGCGGACGCATTCTCGATGTTGTGGTTGACATCCGTCGTTCGTCACCGACCTTCGGCGTATGGGTTGCGGCTGAAATCTCCGCCGATAAGTGGAACCAGATCCTGGTCCCTATTGGGTTTGCGCATGCGATCTGCACGCTGGAACCGAATACCGAAGTGATCTATAAGGTGACGAATTACTATTCGGCTCAGCATGATTTCGGCATCCGATGGAACGACCCCGACCTGAACATCGCGTGGCCTTTCCGTGAGGATCAGGTT
>CAMAWF010000144.1 GCA_945861895.1 Rhizobium sp. Q54 | reverse complement strand
TTTTCAAGGTAATCTGGCAGATATGCTTCTTCGACCGTCTTGTTGCTGGTGCCTTTTTCAAAAGCCTTGCCATAGACCGGCAAAACGTGTTTTTCGAATATCTTTGTTAGAGATTTGACGTCGATATAGATTGCACTAGTGTCGGGGTTAGCGGCGGTCATCGCATCTGCCGCATTTTGCGTGGCAGTTTTAAGTACTTGAAGAGTCTTTTTTGCTTCATCCATCACACCGTCGTCGGCGATCGCCTTTTTTTGCAGATAACTCACAACGTCCTCCCAGCTCTTGGCGCCTGATTGTTCAAGCGCTGCAACGAACGGATCTTTACGAAAGGCCATCTGCGTCGACCTCATCACGCGATGTTTCAGCCAATTCCACCGGGCGAGCGTTACGACCGTTTCTTCTTCCATGCGGCCCTCAGGGGCCCATTCGGTCCGAAGTTCCTGATGAAGTTGTTCGAAGTCTTCCGCCGACTCCCACGCCAGGATGATGTCCGAAGCATAGACGCCATGGACCAAAGCGTTTTGACCGGTGGATTTTGGCCTAGAAACAGTATGGCTTATGCCGCTATTAGAATTATTTGCTGTATTATTCATATTTATTCTCCTTTTTAAAATTAATATATTTTGCTATTCAGCTTAGTTGCCTCAATAATGAATATATATTTAAATACATCAGTAAAAAGGCAAAATTATACTATAATATTACATTTTTTTGTCAAATTATACTGAGAAAAAAATCAACTCAACCGTAGTTAGATCGTCGAACTAAACCAGTACGTGTTAAAATTAAGTAGACGTTCTAAAGGTTGTAATTTCACAAAACAAAGCCATGGCATTGCCATTGGGTCAGGCAAGATTGTTTCACCTCTGTGCTGCAGACCGACAGGATTGAGTTCGCGGCTTAATTCACTGTGAATTGCGTTTGTAGATGTCATCGAGCCGGACGATGTCGTCCTCTCCGAGATAGCTGCCGGTCTGCACCTCGATCAATTCGAGCGGAATCTTGCCGTTGTTGGCAAGCCGATGAACGGTGCCGAGCGGGATATACACCGACTCGTTCTCATGCACGGATTTGACCGTCTCGCCCATGGTCACTTCCGCCGTGCCGCGCACCACCACCCAGTGCTCGGCACGGTGCTGATGCTTTTGCAGCGACAGCTTGCCGCCTGGGTTGACGACGATGCGTTTGACCTGGAAACGCTGGCCCATGTCGATCGACTCGTAATAGCCCCACGGCCGGTGCACGCGGCGATGATCGGTCGCTTCCGGACGCTTTTCCGCCTTTAACTTTTCCACCAGCTCGCGCACATCCTGCGCCCGCGCGCGCGGCAGCACCAGCACGGCATCCGGCGTGGAGACCACGACCAGATCCTTGACTCCGAGCACGGCGGTGAGCCGGCCATCGGTATGAATAACGCAGCCCTGCGTGTCGATCGCCAGGACCTGTCCATGCACGGCGTTGCCTGCTTTATCGTGCGGCGCGATGTCGAAAATCGCGTCCCAGCTTCCGATGTCGGACCAGCGGAACTGGCCCTCGACCACCGCGGCGCGGTCGGTCTTTTCCATCACGGCATAATCGATCGACTTTTGCGGCGCGCGCGCGAAGGCTTCGGGCGCCAGCCGCAAGAATCCGAGATCGGTGGTGGCGCCCGCGACCGCCGCCTCGACGGCTGCCGCCATGTCCGGTTCGAGACGCGCCAGTTCGTCAAGCAGCACATCGGCGCGAAACAGGAAATTGCCCGAGTTCCACAAATAGCCGTCGCGCACATAACGCGCGGCGGTGGCGGCATCCGGTTTTTCCACAAACGCTTTGACCGCGTGGACGCCTTTCGCCTTGAGCGCTTCGCCCGGCAGGATATAGCCGTAGCTGGTCTTCGGCTCGCTCGGCTTGATGCCAAAGGTGACGATGCGGCCGGCTTCCGCCGCCTCGCGGCCGGCCAGGCAAGTGGCGCGAAACGGCTCAACATCGAGAATGATGTGATCGGCCGCGAGCGCCAGCACCACCGCATCGGGGCTTCGCTGTTTGGCCACCGCCGTTGCCGCCGCAATGGCGGGACCGGAATCCCGCCGCAGCGGCTCGATCACCACCGTTGCTTCGACGCCGACCTCTTCGGCCTGCCGGCGGGCGAAGAAGTGAAAGTTGGGCCCAGTAATGACAATCGGGGGAGCGAATATGGCCCGGTCCGCCACCCGCAATAGGGTCTCTTGATAGGTCGAGCGTTCGCCGACCAGGGGCAGGAACTGCTTCGGCAGCGCATCGCGCGAAACCGGCCACAGCCGCGTTCCGGCACCGCCGGCTAGCAGGACAGGGACGATTGGCGGCGGCGGCATGGCTATGGCGGGGCTCGACAGGGCGGTATTGTTCAGGTGTAGAGGGCACGGCGGCCGATCTCGGCCGGTTTGGTTCTAAGCCAGTTCGTCCTACCTGACTATCGGTATAGTTGCGCAGGGTCCAGCCGGGCCCGCTCCCCACATCGGCACGATGATAGAACGCATACTTACGGTCGGCGGCCTCACGCTCCTCTCGCGGGCGACCGGCTTTGCGCGTGACGTTATCCTGGCCGCGGTGCTGGGCGCAGGGCCGGTGGCCGACGCCTTTTTCGTGGCGCTGCGCTTGCCCAACCATTTCCGCGCCATTTTCGCCGAGGGCGCCTTTAACGCCGCATTCGTGCCGGCCTATGCCCGCATCCGCGAGCAGGGCGGCGCACAACGTGCGCGGGCGTTCGCCGACCAGGTCTTCACGATGCTGCTGGCGAGCCAGATCGTGCTGCTGGCGCTCGCGCTCATTTTCATGCCCGGCGTGATCGCCATCCTCGCGCCCGGCTTCTCGAAGGATCCCGGCCGCTTCACGCTCGCCGTCGATCTCACCCGCATCACGTTCCCCTATCTCCTGTTGGTCACGCTGGTGACGCTCTACGGCGGCATGCTCAATGCGATGCACCGCTTCGCGGCAGCGGCAGCGGCCCCCATTCTGCTCAATCTGTCGATGATCGTGGCGCTTGCATTGGCGGTTTTCTTTCCAAGTGCCGGGCATGCGGCTGCGTGGGGCGTGCTGATCGCCGGCTGCCTGGAGGTCGCGCTGGTGGCGGGCGATACCACGCGCGCTGGCGTCATGCCGATGCTGCGCTGGCCGAAGCTCGATGCGGATGTGCGCGGCTTTTTTCGTGCGCTCGCTCCGGCGACGCTCGGTTCGGCCGGCGTGCAGCTCGCCTTGTTCGCCGATACGATCATTGCGAGTTTGCTGCCGGTCGGCGCGATCTCGGCGTTGTATTACGCCGACCGGCTCAATCAGCTCCCCATCGGTGTCATCGGGATTGCGGCCGGCACCGTCATTTTGCCTGAGATGGCGCGGCGGATCGCGGCGGGCGACGAGGCCGGGGCCCGCCATGCGCAAAGCCGCGCGATTGAATTCACTCTTCTGTTGTCGGTCCCGTGCGTGGCTGCCTTCCTGCTGATCCCCGATCTGATCATGCTCGCCTTGTTCGGCCGTGGCGCCTTTACGGCCGCCGATGCCGAGGCCGCCGGACGCACGCTCGCGGCTTACGCGTTCGGTCTTATTCCGTTCGTTCTGATCCGCAGTACGATCGCGACTTTTCTGGCGCGCGGCGACACCGCGACGCCGGTGAAGGCTTCGCTCGCCGCGGTTGCGGTGAATGTGCTGTTCAAGATCTTGTTGATGGGCCCGCTGGCGCAAGTGGGCTTGGCGCTGGCAACCTCGATAGGCGCGTGGATCAATCTTATACTGGTTATGTGGTTAGCCTCACGGGCAGGGCTCGCGCAATTCGATGCCCGGCTGCGGCAATCGCTATGGAAATTTGGCGCGGCGGGGCCCGCGCTTGCAGTCGCCTTATGGGTTGCGCGCGGCCCGGCGGAGGATTTGTTCGCGGGCTGGCTGGTGTTGCGGCAGGAGGCCACACTTGGCGCCCTAGCAGTTCTTGGCGGTCTGATTTATGGCGGCATCATCATCATCCTGTTCAGGCGTCAATGGCTAGATACGATGCGGCATAGCTTTGGCAAAACGCCGCCAGCCCCGGGGTCGGATTGATCATGGCGCCACCCCTGTTGTTCGATTTGCGCGGCAAGCGCGTGTTCGTCTCGGGACATGGCGGCATGGCGGGTTCGGCCATCGTGCGCCGGCTCGCGCGCGAGGATTGCGAAGTCCTGACCGCCGATCGCAGCGTACTCGATCAGACCCGCCAGGATCAGACCGAGGCATGGCTGGCGCAAGCGCGGCCCGACGCCGTATTCCTCGCCGCCGGGCGCGTCGGCGGCATTCATGCCAACGCCGCCTTTCCGGCTGACTTCATCGCCGACAATCTTGCCATCGCTCTTAATGTCATGCGCGGCGCGCTTGCCGCTAAAGTGAAAAAACTTTTGTTTCTGGGTTCCTCCTGCATCTATCCCAAGCACGCGCAACAGCCGATGACGGAGGAGATGCTGCTCACCGGTCCGCTGGAGCCGACCAACGAATGGTATGCGATCGCAAAAATCGCCGGCATCAAGCTCGCGGCGGCTTTTCGACAGCAATTCGGCGCGGATTTTATTTCCGTGATGCCGACCAATCTGTACGGCCCGGGCGACAATTATCATCCCGAGGACGGCCACGTGCCGGCGGCGCTGCTGCGCCGTTTCCATGAGGCCAAGGTGAATGGCGAGCCGCAGGTCGTCGTATGGGGCAGCGGCAAGCCGCGCCGCGAATTCCTGGCAGCCGACGACCTCGCCGACGCCTGCGTATTCGTGATGCGGCACTATTCCGACGCAGGCTTCCTGAATGTCGGGACCGGCAAGGACGTCACCATCGCCGAATTTGCGGGCATCGTTGCCGACGTGGTCGGCTACAAAGGCAAACTGGTATTCGACACCGGCCGCCCGGATGGCGCGCCGCGCAAGCTGCTCGATGTGTCGAAGCTGGCTGCGCTCGGCTGGAGGGCGGCAATCCAGCTGCGCCCGGGTTTGGCGGCGGCCTATGCCGATTTCCTCGCTGGCGGTGGCCGTTTCCGCGGTTAGGCGGATGCCCTTTGCCATCTATGCCGGAAGGTCTATATGTCGCCGCAATGCAGCATGCCTCCGGAATTCTCATGCCATCCCGTAATACGCCGCGCTTTCTTGCCCTGCTTTTGGGCCTCGCGCCCGTGCTGGCAAGCTGCGGCGACAGCCAGAAGCCTGCACCCCCGCCACCCGCCGCGGTCACCGTCGCCAAACCGACCCAGCGCAGCATCGTCGATTACGACGAATATGTCGGCCGTTTCGTCGCCGTCGATTCCGTCGAGATCCGTGCCCGCGTCTCCGGCTATCTGGACAATATCCATTTCCAGGACGGGCAGTTGGTCAAGCAGGGCGATCTGCTTTTCACCATCGACAAGCGGCCGTTCCAGAACACGCTGGCGCAAGCGCGCGCCAATCTGGCGCAGGCAAAATCCAATCTTGCCTTCACCGACGCCGACCTCGCCCGCGCACAGCAGCTCGTGCGTGACAAAACCATCACCGAACAGACCTTCGACCAGCGCACGCAAGCCAACCGCAACGCGCAAGCTTCGGTCGGTGCCAACGAAGCGGCCGTGCGCCAGGCCGAGCTCGATATAGAATTCACCGAATTGCGCGCGCCGGTCGATGGCCGTATCGGCGATCGGCGAGTCTCGCCCGGCAATCTGGTCACCGGAGGAGCCGGGGGCGGCACCACGTTGCTCGCCAACATCGTATCGATCGATCCGATCCGTTTCGAGTTCACTTTCGACGAGGCCTCGTTTCTGCGTTACGAGCGCATCTTCAAAAGCGGAACCGATCTCGCCAGCCGCGCCAGAGGCGTCACGGTCAAGCTCAGGCTGATCGACGAGCCTAACTTCGCTCACGAGGGCAAAGTCGATTTTATCGACAACGTGATCGACCGCTCGACCGGCACCATGCGCGGGCGCGCGGTGTTG
>CAMAWF010000143.1 GCA_945861895.1 Rhizobium sp. Q54 | reverse complement strand
TGCAGCGCATGATCTATGCTGAATACTCCGGCGTCCTGTTTACCCAAGACCCTGCAGCCGGCGGACTTGCGCTCATCGAATTGGTGCAAGGAACTGCCGAAAAGCTTGTGTCGGGCGCGGTACATCCGGAGTCATTCCGCTTCGGCCGTGTTTCAGGGAAAATCATCACCAAGGCAGAACCCCCGATCAATCTCGCGCCGTTGCTGGTACTGGGTCGTCAGGCGGAAGAGTTATTCGGTGTGCCGCAGGACATCGAATGGGTCTATACTGCCGGCGAGTTCAAGCTTGTCCAATGCCGCGACATCACCCAGCTGTTCACGGACGGATCCACTCGGTCGTTGCGCGAAAGCGAAATCGCCCGTCTGGTGACGCTCGCGAAGCATACATCGCCGGACGAGGTGGCGTTCGCGAAAACTGAGATGTCCGAACTGTTGCCGCGACCAACTCCACTGTCGTTGTCCCTTATGGAATCGATCACGGGGGACGGGGGAAGTGTCGATCTGGCATTGCGTTCGCTTGGGCTCGGCTGGAGCTCCCAGCCCGGGAAAAGCTATATCACGACTGTGTTCGGACGTCTTTACGTGAACAAATCTGACCAAAAAGCACGCGCGATTAAGATTGGACCGCTGGCGGCACGTCGGCTGCGGAACGCTGACGCCATCGAAAATCACTTCCGTCAGAAATTTCTGCCGTGCTTTCTCCATGAGGTGCGTCTGGGTGAAGTTATGCATTACGACGAGCTAAGCACTGTAGATCTTTTCCGCGTGCTTGAACGTCAATACCTAAACTTTGTTCGCTATACCCATCGCGAAGTTGATATTGTCAATATCGTTGCAAGCTTTCATCTTGAAAGGGCCAGGACGTTGCTGGAAGCCGAAGGGCTCAATGCCCCCAGCTATCTTGGCAATATTCCGGAAACCGAAGAAATCCGGGCGCGCCTGCACGCGCAAAACACTAAGCATAGCGATCGGCGAGCGATTTTGATGGCCGGGATCGGCCATCGGGCGGCTTTCGATTATGAACTCTCCGAACCGCGCTACCGCGAAGGTAAGGCGAAGATTGACCATCTTGCGGATCACAGCCCGCCGATCACACAACCTCGTTCGATCGACTTGAAACTTGCTGAGCTCGGCGACGCACTAGAGACCGCAGTTCTCACGGCTCGCCGCTTCCAAACGCTGAAGGAAGATGCGAAGCACCATTCGCTGCGGGAGCTGGCGTTGTTGCGTCAGATCGTTCTCGCCGTCGACGAACGCATCGGGCTACGCGGACTGTCGTTCTTCCTCACTTTCGACGAACTGCTCACGCTGCGGTACCAACCCGTCGATGCGCTGCGCGACATCGCGGCCGAACGCCAGAGCACCCGCGAGACGTTGCTGCGGATACCCAGTCTGGCATCCGCACTGACCGTGCGGGATCTCGAACGGCTTTCTGCTGGAGATGCAATGATACCGCACGATGGACACACAATTCGTGGCACGAGGGTCTCCGGGGCGAACGACCTCAGCGGTCGGGCGTGTTTTGTCGACATTGCAATTGCCGAACGCGGAGAGGAAATACCAGGGTTCCGCGACGGCGATATCATCGTAGCCGCAATGATGAGCCCAGCCTGGGCACCCTATTTCGCCCGATCGGGCGGCCTGGTCTGCGAAGTTGGCGGCTGGTTGAGCCACACCGCTATTCTCGCCCGGGAACTCGGTGTCACCATGCTCGTCGGCACCAGCAATGTCGAGACGATCCATGACGGCGACCTGTTGCAAGGGCAACCGGACGGTACAGTCGAAATTGTCACCGACAAAGTACGGATAGCTGCAGCGGCCTGAGAACGACGATCGGCGCCGGCCATCGATATTGATGGCCGGCGTTATTGTCAGCGGTGCTTGAAAACGCAACAGATCAGATCGATCCAGAAGCGGTTAAGGAATCGTTCGCAATTTGCTCAAAATCGGGAGGCGGAGACACGGCGGCTATCTCGTATTTTTCAATCGGCGCCCACGACTTTTGGGCGCCAGTCGTCCGCCACTCATCCTATGAGGGCAACAAGCGGCATCAGTGCAAGTGCGAATGGCATTGCCGCATTCGGCCAGCAGATACGGATCAAATTCCACGACATAACTTCCAATCTCCCCCTTTTTGCATGGCGGGAGACTAGGAGAACCATATGACAAGTCTGTCACAGGAATCGGTTGGATTTTAGTGATACCGCGGCCCGCTGATCCAATCGCCGGGGCAGAAACGAACGTCTCAAGATAGCGGAGGGGGCAACACAGCCAGCAAAACCGACCATCTTCAATGTTTATTATGTGTGTTCAAAGCAAAATGACTTGGCCCACACATCATTAGCATAGCGGTAAGGCCGATTGCCGAGACTGCCGCCATTGGGGACAAACGTGTTGAGGACCCGTTTTCGGGCCAATCGACACCAGTGTGAGGGACAGAAACATGACCTGGTGCGCACGAGCCAAGGCCGGGTGCAGAATACTTGATACTTGTCGGATTCTATTTGCCGGAATTCTTGTCATAGGCTTTGCACCGCTCGCGAATGCGGAAACCCTGGTTATCCAGGGCTCCACGACCTTTGCCCGCAGACTGATGGAGCCCTATCAGGCGATGATCGAAGCGAAATCAGGGCACGAACTCACGGTCATTCCGAACAAGTCGACCCCGGGCCTGATAGCGCTGCTCGAAGGCCGTGCCCATTTGGCGATGATCTCTGCACGTCTAGATGCCGAAATCGAGACATTACGCAAAGCCTTTCCTGGCCTCGCATTCGATCGGCTTCGCAGCTTTGAAATTACCCGCTCACGCATTGCGGTGGCGGTCAATCCAATAAATCCAGTACGGACCACAACTCGCGACGTTGTCGCAAAGGTACTCAGTGGTGAGATAGCCAACTGGAAAGCGCTCGGCGGGCCGGACCTTCCGATCCGGGTTGTTCTCGTCGGCGGCGGCGGCGGATTGACAGTCGCTGTGGAATCCGAGCTGCTCGCAGGTCAGTCGGCAAAGTCGCCGAATGTGCTTTACGTCAAGACGCCGGTGCAACTGGTGCAGGTGGTAGAGCAGGAGCCGGGCGCCATTGGCTTCGCTCAACTCTCGCTCGTCAAGCAGCGCGGCATCCCCGAGATCACGCTTGATAAGCCGCTCGAGCAGTTACTGATTTTTGTCACCATTGGCGAGCCGACTCCAGCAATGCGTGCCGTCATCGAAACAACACGCAGTGTAGCTGAAGAAAGACTGATGTAACCATGAGCCGCCTGCTCAATTTGTGGCGAAGCAGCCTGAGCGCACGGCTTTATTCGTTCGCATTCCTCACGATATTTGCGATCGGCACTCTCGCCACTGCGGCTGTTCACTTTTCACGGAATACCGAAGAAGCCGCGTATCAGCTTTATGACGACGGTTTTGTCAGCATTATCAACTCGGCCCGTCTTGAGCTTCTGCTCGAACAGCATCGTCGCATCGTCGAGAGCATGCCCGCTGAAGTCGATCGTATAGCGCTCAAAGATGCTAGAGCGCACCTTGCCGACATTCAATCAAAGCTCCTCAATCTGGGCAGCCAACTGCTCGTCGACAAATCCGGAAAGCTCGATCTAGAGCGGAATATCGTTACAAATCTTCCGCAGATTTTCGAACTTGGCGGCCGGGTCACGTTTTTTGCTGACAATTTTGCTCAAGACAAGGCTGTCGAAGCCGCAGGAATATATTCGGAAGCGGCCAACGCTATTCAGAATTTGATACGCAATTACCGCGAGATACGTATCGGCGTGGCGAAAGCGGCTGTTTCCCGACTCATGACGACTGCAGGCTCTTTGAAAGTATGGGTGATGGTCTGCGCATTGCTGGCACTGGTTTTGATCGGCCCGATCGGTTTGACGACGGTGCGCGGAGTGCTTTTTCGACTTCGCAAGATCACCCAAGCCATGACCCAGCTTTCGATGAACGACACGTCCGTAAACGTTCCGTCGCATCAGGATGCCGACGAGGTCGGCGAAATGGCTCGCACAGTCGAGGTGTTCAAGAAAAATGCCATCCAGTTGATAACGCGCGAAACAGAACTGGCCGCGACCAACAACCGGTTCGATGCCGCGCTGAACAACATGGTTCACGGCCTTTGCATGTATGACGCCGGTAAACGTTTGATTGTCTGCAACCAGAGCTACAGGAAAATGTATCAGCTCCCGTCTGAGCTTTGCTGTCCGGGTACGCCGCTTCACCGCATTGAAGAGCACCGGATAAAGTTAGGCAATTCGGCGATCGCAAACCCGGAACAAATTCTAGTCGAGACCACCGCGCAATCTGACGAAGCGTCTGCGTTCATTCAGAGGCTAATGGACGGCCGCATCATTGGCGTTTCCCAGAAACCCATGCCGGGAGCCGGCTGGGTCGCAGTGCATGAGGATATTACCGAGCGCCGGCGCAGCGAAAGCAAGATCACTTATCTGGCGCGCCATGACATGCTCACCAGCCTACCGAACCGACTGCAGATGCACGAGTATCTCGAACGAGCCGTCAGTAACCTCAAGTCCAGTTCCGGATTTACCGTTTTTTTACTCGATCTCGATCAATTCAAGCCAGTCAACGATACGTTGGGCCATCCAGTCGGCGACGAACTGTTGAAGCTGGTAGCTATGCGACTTCGCGATTGCGTCGGCGAGAAAGACCTGGTGGCCCGTATCGGTGGCGATGAATTTGCCATCGTTTATGACGGCGTGACGCGATCCGAGCGCAGTAGCGAGCTGGCGACAAAGATCATCAATTGCATAAGCGAACCCTATCAATTCGACGGCAGGCATATCGTTATCGGCGCAAGCATTGGGATCACGCACTCGCCATCTGACAGTACTGTTGCGGATCAACTACTCAAGAACGCAGATATGGCACTCTATCTCGCTAAGAGCGATGGCCGCGGAACTCATCGGTTTTTCGAGCCGGAGATGGACCGCCGCCTGCAAGAGCGGATGACGTTGCAGTCAGATTTGCGGCTCGCGATCGTCAACGGCGAGCTTGAGCTCTATTTCCAGCCTCTGATCGCCGTTGAAACTAGTCGGATTGTGGGCTTTGAGGCCCTGGTCAGATGGAATCACCCGCAACGCGGACTGATCATGCCCAGTGAATTCATCTCCCTGGCCGAAGAAACAGGTCTCATTCTGCCGCTTGGCGAATGGGTTCTGCGAAACGCCTGTTCGCAGGCGGCGAAGTGGCCGAAGCACGTCAGCATTGCTGTCAACTTGTCTCCCGCGCAATTCAAGAGCGGGAACATCGTTCAGATGACCGTCAGCGCATTGGCAGCATCTGGCTTGTCGCCAACCCGGCTGGAGTTAGAAATTACGGAATCTATATTGATGCAGGATGCCGCTGGAACCTTAGCGATGCTGAACCAGTTGCGTTCCTTGGGTCTTCGCGTATCGATGGATGATTTCGGAACCGGCTATTCGTCACTTTCCTATTTGCAGAGCTTCCCATTCGATAAGATTAAAATTGACCGCTCGTTCATTAACAACGTCGTAAGCAAGAACGACTGCCAGGCCATCATACGTGCAGTCATCAGTATGGCGCGCAGCCTAAAGATAAAGACAGTTGCTGAAGGCGTCGAAACGAAGGAGCAGTTCGACCTATTGCTCGCCGAAGGCTGCGATCAGATTCAAGGTTATTATTTCGGTCGGCCAATGAAGATCGAGAAAGCCTTAGAAGCAATTCACAAAGATAGCGGCGCGCAGCAAGCGGCATAGTACGCGCGTTTCAAATCTACACTGGGTCGGCACATTCCTGTGTACTCAATTGTGACCCGGGCTTCGCCGCCTGGTGGCCCATCTGTCGCTCAAGCAACAGGTGCTAAAGGACATTGCTTCGGGAAAACTGTAAGCCCCGAATGGTGCCGACAGGCAGTTGACCGCATTCGGGGGAAGCGCGGCCTCTCGGAACGTCTTGCCTGCCGGATTGTGCGGAATCCGGTGCAACGCGGACACCGATTCCAGCGCAAGGCGGACAGCAATCCGGTGATTGCGGACAGCACGTGAAGGCGGCGTAGAGCTCGCTCCCGTCGACGGTCGAATCAGCTGATCGGTCTCCCTGGCAACCAGGGAGTGA
>CAMAWF010000142.1 GCA_945861895.1 Rhizobium sp. Q54 | reverse complement strand
AGAAGATCAAAACGCCCCGCTGAACGTGCCGCCGTCAATCAACAAATTTTGCCCGGTGATGTAGCCCGCCTGCGCCGAGCACAGGAAAGCGCAGGCCGCGCCGAATTCCGCCGGATCGCCGAAGCGGCGCGCCGGGATGCCTGCGATGCGCTCGGCGGCGACCGCGGTGATGCTCTTGCCCTTCTGCTCGGCGGTCTTGCTCAGCGTGCTGCGCAGCCGGTCGGTGTCGAAGGCGCCGGGCAGCAAGTTGTTGATGGTGACGTTTTTTTCCGCGACCGTGCGGGCAACGCCGGCAAGGAAGGCGGTGAGCCCAGCGCGCGCGCCCGACGACAGATCGAGGCCGGCGAGCGGCATTTTCACCGAACCGGATGTGATGTTGACGATGCGCCCGAACCGCTTGTGCGTCATCGGGTCGATGACTTTCTGAATAAGCTCGATCGCCGCCACCATGTTGGCGACCACGCCGTCGATCATTTGCTGGCGGGTCAGCTCGCGGAAGTCGCGCATCGGCGGCCCGCTGTTGTTGTTGACCAGGATGTCGGGCGCCGGGCAGGCGGCGAGCAAAGCGGCCTGGCCTTCCGGCGTCGAAATATCGGCCGCCACCGCCGTGACCTTGGCGCCGGTGAGATTGCGCAGCTCCACGGCCGCGGCTTCAAGTTTCTTGCCGTCGCGGCCATTGATCACCAGTTCGCAGCCGGCATCCGCCAGCGCGCGCGCGCAGGCGCGGCCTAAACCCCGGCTGGAAGCGCAGACAATGGCCTTGCGGCCGGATATTCCGAGATCCATGCGGGCCCTGCCGGTTTTGACCGGCGAGGATACTAGGCGGGGGGCGGACAGCCGCCAAGTGTGTTAAAAGCAAGTGCCTCACCGGCAGGTGTATTGCAAATGAGTTTTTGCAAGCGAAGTCTTTCGCAACAACGTCTGCCGGTTTGAGCCACGCATGGCGCAGGCGCACTTGCGGGCAGCCAGACGGTGGCGCTACCGTCGCGGCATGAATGCCGTAACAAAAACATTACCCACCGCCGCCGATGTGGATGAGGCCGCGCGGCGGCTTGCCGGCGTTGCGCTGCGCACGCCGCTGGTGAATTCGCCGGTGCTCGACGCGGCGACCGGCGCGCGGGTGTTTTTGAAAGCCGAGACCTTGCAGCGCACCGGCTCGTTCAAATTCCGCGGCGCCTACAACAAGATTTCGTCGATCCCCGCGGCGCAACGCCCGCGCGGCGTTACGGCCTATTCCTCCGGCAATCATGCGCAAGGCGTGGCGGCAGCGGCAAAGCTGCTTGGCCTGCCGGCCGTCATCGTCATGCCGCGCGACGCGCCGCGCGCGAAACGCGAGCGTACGGCCGAGCTTGGCGCCGAGATCGTGCTTTATGATCGCGACCGCGAAGACCGCGCGGCGATTGCGCGCGAGATCACGGACAAACGCGGGGCGACTTTGGTGCCGCCCTATGACGATGCGTTCGTCATCGCCGGGCAGGGCACCATCGGGCGCGAAATCTGCGAGGACCTGCGCGCGCTTGGGCTTGCCCCCGACATCGTCGTGGTTCCCGCCTCCGGCGGCGGACTTGCGGCGGGTATTTCGCTCGCCGTCAAGGCGCGCGCGCCTGCGGCGAAGATTTACACCGCCGAACCCGAGGGCTTCGACGACACTTTGCGCTCGTTCCGCAGCGGCCGGCGCGAAAGCAATGCGCGCATGAGCGGCACGATCTGCGATGCGCTGATGACGCAGATCCCCGGCGATCTGACCTTCGAGATCAACCGCAGACTGATCGGCGATGGCGTTGTCGCGAGCGACGCCGAGGTGGCGCGCGCGCTGGCATTTGCATTCCGCGAACTCAAGCTGGTGGTGGAGCCGGGTGGCGCGATCGCGCTTGGCGCGCTGCTGGCGGGACGGCTCGATGTGAAAGGCAAAGTGGTCGCCGTGGTGCTTTCGGGTGGCAATGTCGATGCCGAATTATTTCACCGGCTGATCGCTGCATAAGGATCAGCTAAACAGCGCGATCCGCTCTTCCTCGCTTAGCGTCATCAGGGCTGCAAGCGCGCTGTCCGCCGCGGGCGCCGGCGCGCGTATTGCGGGCCCCGTCGGGGTGGGCATCTCCACCGCGCGCGCGAAGGCGGCGCGCAACTGCTCGGTGAACGTTTCGGTGAAGACGGGTAACTCCGGGCCGGTGGCCGGCGCCTGCGCGGCCGCCGCGGCGGTTTCCGCTGCCGGCTGCTGATCCTGCGGCGGCTCTTGCATGGCCGCCAGCAACCGGTCGGGAAACAACGGCTCGAATTCGGCGTCCGGCTCAGGCTCGGGTGCAAAGGCCCGCGGCTGCGGCCTGGGGACCGGCGCAACCGGTGCCGGCACCTCCACCAGAGCGAGCGTTGCGATCCGCGCCGCACCCGCCGCTTCCGGTTGCGGAATTTGCGTGGCACTTGCGGATTGCGCCGGCCCTGTGGCGCTCCAGGCGCCGAGCATGACGGCGATCTGATCGTCGAGATCGCGCAGCGCGGCGATCATCTTCTGCACGCGCGCGCCGGCATCGTCGACAAGCGCGTCGTCAGCAGCGAGCGCCGCCCTGTCTTCGCGCGTTTGGCCGATGATCTCGGCCATCGCCAGAAGCTGCGCGCGGATCATTTCCTGTACCGGGGCCGGCGTCTCGCCGCCGATGACCCGCTCGATGCGGTCGATGGCCGCCAGCACCATTTGCGTGTCGGCATTGCGATTGCGCTGGGCGTATTGGCCGAGGAACCAGCGCCCGCGCGCGGTCTCCATCATCGCCGCGCAGATCGAATCGTAATCCGCCTCCAGTAGCGGATCCTGCCGGGGACGTTTCGACAGCGCTTGTGAGTCGTGCATCATGTGCAAATCACCGCCGCTGAGTTTATCAATCGGCGTGATCGATTCGGCTAGTGCCAAGGGATAAATGCAGCATCGTCCCCAGCTACCGGAATTCGGCTTCGCGCCGCGCCTGGCGGTGTTTTACGCCGCGCTGTTTGCGGCCTTCGGCGTGCAATTGCCGTTCTTTCCACTTTGGCTCGAAGCCAAGGGCCTCGATGCGCGGATGATCGGCCTGGTGCTCGCGCTGCCGATGCTGGTGCGCGTTTTCGCGATCCCCTTTGCCGCGCGCCAGGCCGACCGGCGCGAGGCGCTGCGCGCAACACTGATTGCGGCGTCCGTCGCAACCGTCGCCGGCTACACCCTGCTCGGCTTTGCGGCGGGCCCGGTTGCAATCGTCGCCGCCTGCGCGCTGGCGGCGGCGGTCTACACCCCGATCATGCCGCTTGCCGACGCCTATGCGCTGCGCGGTCTCGCCACGCGCGGCCATGCCTACGGTCCTGTGCGGCTGTGGGGCTCGGCCGCCTTCATCGCCGGGATTTTCGGCGCAGGTTTTGCGATCGACTGGATTGCGGCGCGCGATCTGATCTGGCTGATCGTTGCAGGCTCGCTGGCGACCGCATTGGCGGCATTTGCGCTGGCGCCGCTCGATGCCGGCGCGCCTGCGGCGGAGCACAAGCCGGCGGGGCAGCCAAGCCTGTTGCGCAATCCGGCCTTCATCGCGGCGGTCGCGGCGGCGGCGCTCATTCAGGCGAGCCATGCGGTCTATTACGGGTTTTCCGCGCTGGAATGGATCGCCGCCGGCCTTGACGGCAAAGCGGTGGCGGCGCTTTGGGCGCTCGGCGTCATCGCCGAGATCGCGCTGTTTGCGGTGTCCGGCCGGCTGCCGCTATGGCTCGGGCCGACGGTGCTGCTGATGCTGGGCGGGGCAGGCGGCGCGCTGCGCTGGACCGCGATGGCGCTCGATCCGCCTGCGCTCGCGCTGCCATTGCTGCAATGCCTGCATGCCTTGTCGTTTTGCGCGACCCATCTCGGCGCGCTCGCCTTTGTGTCGCGCGCGGCGCCGCCGGGACTGGCGGCTACCGCGCAGGGCTATCTGTCGATCGCGCTGGGCGCGGTCATGGCGGCGTCGATGGGGATGTCCGGGCTGCTCTATGCGAGCTTCGGCAGTAGCGCCTATGCGGCGATGGCGTTATCGGCGCTGGCGGGCGGCGTTTGCGCGTTCCTCGCGCATCGCTTGCGATGAGTCGCGGGACTCTGAGCGTTTGGTGAGGCCCGCACTGTTGGAGCTGCAACGCGGGATGAAGTCCGCAAGTTCGCGGCCTTGCAGGAAGATCATCTTGCGCTGGAGACCGCCGTTGCGGTTGATCCAGTTGCGCACGCCGACCGGATAGAGGTCCCACAACGCCTGCGTTCCCATCGGGCTGGTGATCGGCCGGCCATAGGCATCCGGCATCCAGGCGGCGTGAAAGCCGAGCCGCGCGCGCTGCGTGGCGCAGACGCGGGTGCGCGGGACCAGCCCGAGCACCAGCGTGCAGGCGGAAAGGCAGTTGCCGTCGATGATTACCCGCTCGCCGGAGGAGCGCACCAGCGCGAAGGCTTGCAGGTAATGCCCGATCTGGCCGCCGCGATCGCCCGAGATCAGCATGGCCGCCGGCGCAGACGCTGCGCCGAGCGCCGTGAGCACGGCGCTCAACAGGATCACGCGCAACGACTGACGCGCCGGCATACCCCCGACCCCCGCTTGCCGCCCCCAGCGGCTTTATTTTTTCAAAGTCTAGGACAATCCGCGGCTTTCGGGAAAGCCTGAATTAACTGAGCGTTAACTAGAATTAACTCGTTATATCAATAACATACAAGGGATATCGCACTACCCCCAAAGCTCCCGGGAGGGTGGATGCACCAGGCTTGCCGCATATTTGAGGCCGTTTGGCCGGTCGCGCGCCAGCAGTAGCGCGCCGTCGAGGTCGACCACCCGGGCGGCTTGCGCCAGCAGCATGGCAGGCGCCAGGGCAAGCGAGGTTGCCACCATGCAGCCGGCCATGACCGTAAAACCGAGCCGGGTGGCTTCCTCGGCCATCAGTAGCGCCTCGGTCAGCCCGCCGGCCTTGTCGAGCTTGATATTGACGGCGTCGTATTTGCCGGTGAGGGCCGTGAGCGAGGCGCGGCCATGAACGCTCTCATCGGCGCAGACCGGGACCGGCCGCTTGATCGCCACAAGCGCCTCATCGTGCCCGGCGGGCAAGGGCTGCTCCACCAGCGTGACGCCGGCTACGGCGCAGGCGGCGAGGTTTTCGTTCAGGTTTCCCGGCTCCCAGCCTTCATTGGCATCGGCGATCAGCTCGGCCCGGGGCGCCGCACGGCGTACGGCGGCAATGCGCGCGGCATCGCCCGCAGCCCCCAGTTTGACCTTCAGCAGCGCGCGCCCGGCGGCCTTTGCGGCGGCCTTGGCCATCTCATCGGGCGTGCCGAGCGAAATCGTAAACGCCGTGACGAGCGGGCGCAGGACAGGGAGCCCGGCAAGCTCATGGGCGGGCCGCCCAGTGCGCTTGGCCTCGAAATCCCACAGCGCGCAGTCGAGCGCGTTGCGCGCTGCGCCCGCCGGCAAGGCGCGCGCCAGCGCCTGCCGGTCGAGCCCTCTCTCCAGCGCCGGGGCGAGCCCCAGGATCGCGGCGGCAACCCCTTCGGGCGTCTCGCCATAGCGCGCATAGGGCACGCATTCGCCGCGGCCGGCAAAGCCGCCGCCGGCAAGTTCGGCCACCACCACCACAGCCTCGGTCTTGGCGCCGCGGCTGATGGCGAACGACCCGGCGATCGGCCAGCGTTCGATGGCGACGGCAAGCTTGAGCGGGCTGGGGATATCCATGCGCGGGCGACCCTCGACAGGTTCGCTGGGGATGGTCAAGTATGGCTGCAACCTGGGCAATGGGCGCAGGCGCTCAAATACGATGCCCTTTTAGGCCCGCGACAATGACGGATATCCGGCCGGAGCTTGCGACGTGAGCGAGGACACATTGCTCAAAGGCACGACCGACGGCGAGCGTCTCATGCTTTCCGGCGCCGGGGCGTGGACCGCCGAGAATGCGCGCGAGCTTGAATTGCTGATCGACGCGCAATCGCGTCAGCGCCGAGCGATCCGCCGCGTCAGCATCGACATGAAGGCGGTGGAGCGGCTCGATACCTTCGGCGCCTGGCTGCTGGAGCGGCTGGTGCGCATCTGGAAGAGCCGTGGATGCGACACCTCGGTGGTCGGACTGGCCGAGGACTATCACGATCTGGTCGAGGAAGTCCGCAGCGCCAATCTCAAACGCGAACCGC
>CAMAWF010000141.1 GCA_945861895.1 Rhizobium sp. Q54 | reverse complement strand
ACCGGTTTTCGGACAAGGTCATGCTCAAACAAAAAGAAGCACGATGACCCGCAAGCAGCGACGTCTCATCATGATCGGCGGCAGCCTCGGCGTGCTCGCCGTGGCCGCGGCGCTGGTGCTGAGTGCCTTGCGTGAATCCATCGTGTTCTTCCATTCGCCCACCGATATCGTCGAGAAGCAGATCGCGCCCGGCAGCCGCATCCGCCTCGGCGGCCTGGTGAAACCCGGTAGCCTCAAGCGCGGCGACAATCTGCTGGTTAGCTTCGAGGTGACCGACGGCAAGAGCGACATCGCGGTGAGCTATCAAGGCATCGTGCCGGATTTGTTTCGCGAGGGGCAGGGCGTGGTCGCCGAGGGGCGGCTGGAGCCGGGCGGCTCGTTCAAGGCCGACAGCGTGCTCGCCAAGCACGACGAAAACTACATGCCGCGCGAAGTCGCCGACGCCTTGAAAAAACAAGGCCGCTGGCAGGAAGGAAGCGGCAAGGGAAATAGCGGGGAGGTCAAGCGGTGATCCCCGAGCTTGGTCATTATGCGCTGGTGCTGGCGCTGGCTTTGGCGCTGGTCCAATCCATTGCGCCCATTATTGGCGCGCGCACGCACGATGCCGCGCTGATGAATGTCGCCGGATCGACCGCGCTCGCGCAATTCGCTTTCGTCGCTATTTCGTTTGGCGCGCTCACCGCCTGCTACGTCACCTCGGATTTTTCCGTGGTCAACGTCTACGAGAACTCGCATTCGCTGATGCCGCTGATCTACAAGATCACGAGCACATGGGGCAATCATGAAGGCTCGATGCTGCTCTGGGTTCTCATCCTGGCGTTGTTCGGCGCGCTGGTCGCGCAATTCGGCGGCAACCTGCCGGCGCCGCTGAAAGCCAATGTACTCGGCGTGCAGGCGTGGATCGCGTCTGCTTTCTATCTTTTCATTTTGTTCACCTCGAATCCATTCATGCGGTTGCCGGAAGCGCCGTTCGAGGGCCGCGACCTCAACCCGATCCTGCAAGACATCGGCCTCGCCGTGCATCCGCCGATGCTTTATCTCGGCTATGTCGGCTTCTCGATCGCATTCTCATTCGCCATCGCCGCGTTGATCGAAGGCCGCATCGACGCCGCATGGGCGCGTTGGGTGCGGCCGTGGACGCTGCTGGCGTGGATGTGTCTCACGCTCGGCATCGCGATGGGTTCGTACTGGGCCTATTACGAACTCGGCTGGGGCGGCTGGTGGTTCTGGGACCCGGTGGAGAACGCCTCGCTGATGCCGTGGATCGCCGGCACCGCGCTGCTGCATTCCGCCGTGGTGATGGAAAAACGCAACGCGCTCAAAGTGTGGACGCTGCTGCTCGCGATCCTGGCGTTTTCGCTGTCGCTGATCGGCACGTTTTTGGTGCGCTCCGGCGTGCTCACCTCGGTGCACACATTTGCCAGCGATCCCAGCCGCGGCGTGTTTATTCTCGCGATCCTCGTGCTGTTCATCGGCGGCGGCTTGGCGCTGTACGCCTGGCGGGCTCCGGCGATCAAGCAAGGCGGGCTGTTTGCGCCGATCTCGCGCGAGGGCGCGCTGGTGTTCAACAATCTCTTCCTGACTACCGCCTGCGCCACGGTGTTCATCGGCACGCTTTATCCGCTCGCGCTGGAGGCGCTCACCGGCGAAAAGATTTCCGTCGGCGCGCCGTTTTTCAATTTAACGTTTGGCCCGCTTTTTCTTCCGCTGCTCGTCGCCATGCCGTTCGGGCCGCTGCTGGCGTGGAAACGCGGCGATCTTTATGGCGTCGCGCAGCGGCTCACGGCGGCCTGCGCGCTCGCGGCCGTTGGCGTCGCCGTCACTTTCGCCGTTGCGGGCGGGCAGGCGGTGCTGGCGCCGTTCGGTATCGGCCTTGCGGTGTTCGTCATCGCCGGTGCTGCGACCGATCTGGCGGAACGCATCGGGATTGGCCGTGTGCCGCTTGCGATTGCGCGCCAGCGCGCCTTCGGGTTGCCGCGCTCGGCCTGGGGAACGGCGGTCGCGCATATGGGAATCGGCATTACGCTGCTTGGCGTCGTTTGCGAGAGCAATTGGGGCGACGAGCGGATCGTATCGCTTAAGCCTGCGCAGACGGTGTCGATCCGCGGCTACGAACTTAGTTTCGACGGGCTGATCCCGCGCGAGGGTCCGAACTATCGCGAGCAAATCGCGCGCTTCACGGTGCGCCGCGGCGGTGAGGCGATCGGCCAATTGGAACCGGCGAAGCGCACTTTTCCCTCGCGCAATTCGTCGACCACCGAGGCGGCGCTGATGACGCGCGGCGCGAGTCAAATCTATCTATCGCTCGGCGATTCCCAAGCGGATGGATCGATCACCGCGCGGCTCTATCACAAGCCGCTGGTGCTGCTGATCTGGTTCGGCGCGGTGGCGATGTTTCTTGGCGGCGGACTCTCGTTGTCCGACCGGCGCTTGCGCATCGGCGCGCCGAAGCCGGCCGCCAAGCTTGTGCCGCAGCCGGCGGAGTAGGGCGATGCGCTGGCTGCTTCCGTTTCTGATCGCCGCGACGCTGATGGGCATGACGCCTGCGTGCGCCGTGCAGCCGGATGAAGTGCTCACCGACACCGCGCTGGAGGCGCGCGCACGCACGCTGTCGCGCGAATTGCGCTGCATGGTGTGCCAGAACCAGTCGATTGACGATTCCGATGCGCCGCTGGCGCGCGATCTGCGCCTGCTGGTGCGCGACCGGCTCAAAGCCGGCGACAGCGACGGCCAAGTGCTGGATTTTCTGGTGGCGCGCTACGGCGAATTTGTGCTGCTCAAGCCGCGTTTGTCGTGGCACACGCTGGTGCTGTGGGCGGCACCCGTTGCCGTGCTGCTGCTCGGCGCGCTCGGTCTCGTGGCGCTGGCGCGGCGCAGGGGAAGCGAAAACATCGCCTCCGAACCTGCCGCCCTTACGCCGGCGGAACGCGCCCGGCTTGCCGCTTTGGGGGCATCGAAGGTTAATTCAGATACCGCGTAATTGATTGAAAAACATAAAGAATACAGGTTTTCCCCGCCTTACCAAAATTTAATCCGGCCGACAGGTCGCCGTAAGGCGCGCCTCCCCATCTTGCAATGGAAACGGTGCATCTCCGCATCAGCCATTGCAGATGGAGACTTACCCAATGATTTCGAGCGGCCCCAGCAAACGGCGCATTCTTTCCGCCCGCCGTTTCATCCTCCTCGCTACCACTATCGCCGGTCTCGGTGCCGCGGCGCTTGTCGTTGCGCCCGGACTCTCCCCGCAAAGTTACAGCGCCGCGCAGGCGCAAAATCTCACCGCGCAGGCGCAGAAGATTCAGGCGCCGGTCGGCTTTGCCGACATCGTCGAGAAGGTCAAACCGGCGGTGATCTCCGTGCGCGTCAAGGTCGACAATGGCCCGCAGACCATGGGTCTCGGCGAGGGCGGCCAGCAGGCTCCTCCCGGGTTGCAGGAATTCTTCCGCCGCTTCGGCACGCCCGACGGCGTCAATCCGAATACTCCGCGCGGACGCGGACCGGGGCGCAATTTCAGCACCGGGCAAGGTTCCGGATTCTTCATCTCGGCCGACGGCTATGCGGTCACCAACAACCACGTGGTCGAGAAGGCCGAGAGCGTCCAGATCACCACCGACGACGGCAAGATCCACACCGCGAAGGTGATCGGCAGCGATCCGAAGACCGATCTCGCGCTGATCAAGGTCGACGGCGGCAGTTTCCCGTTTGTGAAGCTCGGCGAGCGCGCGCCGCGCATCGGCGACTGGGTGATCGCGGTCGGCAATCCGTTCGGCCTTGGCGGCACCGTGACGGCCGGCATCGTCTCGGCGCGCGGCCGCGACATCGGCGCCGGCGCCTATGACGACTTCATCCAGATCGATGCGCCAGTCAACAAAGGCAATTCCGGCGGACCCACATTTGACACCGAAGGCAGCGTGATCGGCGTCAACACCGCGATCTTCTCGCCTTCCGGCGGCTCCGTCGGCATCGCCTTCGCGATCCCCGCCGACACCGTGAGAACCGTCATTGCGCAACTCAAGGACAAAGGCTCGGTCACGCGCGGGTGGATCGGCGTGCAGATCCAGCCGGTGACGCCGGAGATCGCCGAAGGTCTTGGATTGAAGAAGACCGATGGTGCGCTGGTCGCCGAGCCGCAGCCCGGCAGCCCGGCGGTGAAGGCCGGCATCCAGTCCGGCGACGTCATCACTTCGCTCGATGGCAAGCCGGTGAAGGATGCGCGCGATCTGGCCAAGCGGATCGGCGCCATGGCGCCCGGCAGTTCGGTCAAGCTCGTCGTCCTGCATAAGGGCTCCGAAAAGAACGTGACGCTCACGCTCGGCGAATTGCCGAACACGCGCGAAGCCCGCGCCGGTGCCGGCGAACGCGACGCGCCCGGCAGCGAACTCGGCAAGCTGGGCTTGACGCTGGCGCCTGCCAGCCGGGTCTCCGGCTCGGGCAGCGAAGGCGTTGTGGTCACCGAGGTCGATCCTTCCGGCGCCGCCGCCGAGCGCGGCTTCAAGACCGGCGACGTCATCATGGAAGTCGCAGGTCAGGCGGTCTCGACGCCGGCGGACGTGCGCAAGCTGCTTGCGGGCGCCCGCACCGAGGGCAAGCACACGATTTTGGTACGCGTGAAGTCGGGCGAAGCGACACGGTTTGTCGCGCTTCCGCTCGGCCGCGCCTGACGGAATGGGGCCGTTTCGCCGGCAATCGTCGCCCCCGCTGGCGTTGCGAACCCTGCGGGGCGGGCCAAGGGTTAACTCTCTGGCCCGTCCCGAATTTTCTCAAGCGGGTGGCGGAAATGCCACCCCAACGTCTGCAGCCTCCAGTCCCGGCAATCGTCGCCCCCCGCCGGGGCAGGCAGTCGAGGGGACGGCGGCTCACCCTGCCGTCCCTTCGCGCATTTTCGCCGCGTTGGCAGGCGACGAATTTGGCTGGTAATGGTGTCGCCAATGCCCATTTATGCCGATAATCACGGGCAGCGTGCGTTGGGCCGGATGCCCGTCGCGCAACCCGATCGGACCGCCATGCGCCTTCTGATCATCGAGGACGACCGCGACGCCGCCGATTATCTGGTCAAGGCGTTCCGCGAGGTCGGCCACATCGCCGATCATGCGTCCGACGGCGAGGAAGGATTGGCGCTCGCGCTCGATGGCCAATATGACGTGCTGATCGTCGATCGCATGTTGCCCAAGCGCGACGGTCTTTCGGTCATCGGCACGTTGCGCGGCAAGGGCGTGGAGACGCCCACACTCATCCTGTCCGCGCTCGGCCAGGTGGACGACCGGGTCAAGGGTCTGCGCGCCGGCGGCGACGATTATCTGCCGAAACCATATTCGTTTTCCGAATTGCTCGCCCGCGTGGAGGTTTTGTCGCGCCGCCGCGGCGGCCGCAACGAGGAAACGGTTTATCGCGTCGGCGATCTTGCGCTCGACCGGCTGTCGCATCGGGTCACCCGCGCGAGCGAGGAGATCACTTTGCAGCCGCGCGAATTCCGCCTGCTTGAATATCTCATGAAGCACGCCGGGCAGGTGGTGACGCGCACCATGTTGCTGGAAAACGTGTGGGACTATCATTTCGATCCGCAGACCAACGTCATCGACGTTCACATCTCGCGCTTGCGCTCGAAAATCGATAAAGGTTTCTCGCAGCCGCTTTTGCATACGGTGCGCGGCGCGGGGTACATGATCCGTGACGGCGCTCGGTAAGTTTTTCCGCACCACCACGTTCAAGCTCACACTGGTCTATTTGACCGTGTTTGCGCTGTTTGCGGCGTTTTTGCTCGCCTACTTTGCCTTCAACACGCGCCGTCTGATCACCGAGCAAATCAACGAGACGGTCGACGCCGAGATCGCCGGCCTGTCCGAGCAATACCGGCAGGGCGGTATCCGCCGGCTGGTCGTCGTTATCGACGCCCGCGCGCGCCGTCCCGGCTCAAGCCTTTATCTCGTCACCACGGCGGCCGGCGAAGCGCTTGCCGGCAATGTCGGCGCGCTGGCGCCGGGCGTGCTGGATAATCCCGGCTGGACCGAAACCGTCTACCGGCGGCTGGATGAGGCGGAAGGAGCGCAGAACCACGCGCTGGTGCGGGTATTCCAGCTTCCCGGCGGGTTCCGTCTGCTGGTCGGCCGCGACCTCGACGAGCGCGAGCGGTTGTATGGAATTGTGGTGGCTGCCGGCCGCTGGTCGCTCGCCATCGTGGTCGTGCTCGGGCTGGTCGGCGGATTTTTCGTCACCCGGCGCGTGCTCAAGCGCGTCGACGCCATGACCGATACCACGCGCACGATCATGGCCGGCGATCTCTCCGGCCGTTTGCCGGTCGCCGGCAGCGGAGACGAGATCGACCGGCTGG
>CAMAWF010000140.1 GCA_945861895.1 Rhizobium sp. Q54 | reverse complement strand
TTGCAACTCGGGGACCACCAAGTCCACCACGTCGTCGAGAGAATCCGGAAGCATTGGCGGCATGTAGTTGAACCCGTCGGCGCCTTCTTCCACGAACCACTCCTCCAGCTTGTCGGCAACCTGTTTCACCGAGCCGACGATCTGCCAGTGGCCGCGGGAGCCCGCGATCCGCGTGTAGAGCTGACGAATTGTCAGGTTCTCCTCTCTCGCCAACTTCGTAAGCAGAGCAGGGCGGCTCGACACCATGACTTCAGGGGGCAGATCGGGGAGCGGTCCGTCGACAGGATAGGAAGTCAAATCGAATCCAATGAACTGTGACAGTTGCATCAGGCCGACCTTGGGGTGGATAAGCGATTGCAGATGTTCCGATTTGGCGTGAGCCTCCCTCTCGGTCGTGGCAACGATCAGAGAAACACCCGGCATGATTTTCACATGATCGGGATTGCGGCCGAACTTCTGTGCCCTGGTCTTGATGTCACAATAGAAGGCTTTGGCGTCGTCGAGCTTCTGATGCGCAGTGAAGACAATTTCGGCAACCTCAGAGGCAAGGTCTCGTCCGACGTCGGATGCGCCAGCCTGAACGATCACAGGTTGTCCTTGTGGCGATCGCGCCACGTTCAGCGGGCCGCGCACCTTGAAGTGCTCGCCCTTGTGGTTCAGCACATGCATTTTTTCGGGATCGAGAAATCTTCCGCTGTCCTTGTCGCGAATAAAGGCATCATCATCCCAACTGTCCCAAAGGCCCTTGACCACTTCAGCGAATTCGCGGCCACGCCGGTATCGTTCGTCATGGGGTACATGGCTGTCGCGACCGAAGTTGTTGGCCTCGGCTGGATTGTAGGAAGTAACCAAATTCCAGCCTGAGCGGCCGCCGCTAATCTGGTCAAGCGAAGCAAAGCGGCGCGCGACGTGATAGGGCTCATCGTAGGTTGTGGTGGCCGTGCTGACCAATCCGATGTGCTTCGTAAGCGGCGCGAGGGCCGACAACAGCGAAAACGGCTCGAAACGAACAATGTAGGAATTGTAGCTCAGCTTGTCCGGCGTATCGAAGAACACAGCGGCCTGATCCGCCATAAATATGAGGTCGAACAATCCCTGCTCGGCCTTTTTTGCTAACGCGACGAAGTGAGGGAAGTTAACGCCGGCATCCGCTGGCGCATCAGGATGTCGCCATGCTGCGACGTGATGTCCCGTCGGCCAAAGAAATGCGCCAAGCTTGATCTGCCGTTTGGTCATTGTTGCTCACGCCCCCGGCCGGCTCGAATGCCTGGTTGGTTTGCGGGGGCGAGTTCATGCATCCAAGTGCTCGAACCGGCAGAGAGGCCGACGTCGCGAGCCTTGTTCAAAATGGCGTTGGCCATTGCGCCGTTTCCCCGACTAGAATGCGGGCAGACACTCGTTGCGCGCTGGCGAGGCGTGATTGCGCGGGCGGTCTGCAGCCGCGGTGGATCATCCAGGAAATCTTAAGAGGCGTCATTAAAGCGAGGGTGTCAATTTATTCGATGCCATCTAATGATACTAAACTGGACTGCTGGACATGAGCGACATCGAACTGCGGCTCTATCGATATTTTGTGGCGGTTGCGGAGGAACGGAGTTTTTCCCGAGCAGCGCAACTGCTGAACATTTCACCACCGACCCTAACTCACCAGATCCAGAAACTGGAAAAGGAACTCGGTGCGCGCTTGCTCACGCGCAGGACAAGAATGGAGGTCCGCCTGACCGAGGCTGGAGCGCGGCTTCTGGAAAGCGCCCGAGACCTGTTGCACCAGGCGAACGAGGCCGAACTGAGCGTGCGGCGCGCGGCGCGTGGAGAGATCGGTCGCATCGCTGTCGGATTTATGACGGTGCCGGTTTACGCGGGACTGGTCGGGCGGCTCGTTCGCAGTTTTCGCAACCAGCATCCTGCTATCGATATCACACTGCATCCTCTCTCTAGCGTCGCCAAGATCAGCGCTATTTTGTCAAATGAGTTGGACGTTGGATTTGCGCGTCGCCCCACACGGTATCCGCCTGGCTTGAGCGGATTTCCAGTTTATCGGCAGGGCATGGTGCTTGCGCTGCCGGCCTCGCATCCACTGGCCAAAGTGCGAGGAGCGGTCGCACCAAAAGCTTTGGCGCAGGAAACATTCGTTAGCACGACCATCGGCTATGACTTCATCTTCGACCGTCATGTTGAGGTGCTTGGCAAGCTCGGTGGTTTCGTTCCCAAGATTGTGAAGCGCGCCCAGGATCTGCTTACCGTTCTAACTTACGTATCCGTTGACTATGGCATCGCTGGTGTGTCCCGCGAGATGGCAAACAGCGGAGTGCCGAATGTGGTGTACAAGGAAATCGCATCAAGCGAAATTCCGGACTTGGTCTTTGAGTGCATTTATCGCACCAGTGAGGCGGCGCCAGCGTGCAAACTCTTTGTTGATGTCATGCGTTCGCACGCGCTCAAGCCAAGCCTATCGAAATGAAGGCGCGCCTCACGTTGCTGCTATATCGGCTTTCGGCTAAGGAACGAAAGACACATCGGCAGCGGTGTGTTGATCCGGCATCTCATGTCGCGCGTGCTTGGCCGGGTGTGCGCCGGCAGGTGAAAGGAATGGCTTGATGGGTGAGTTCGCAGTTGGTCAACCGGTCTCGCGATTTGAGGATCCCCGATTGCTGCGAGGTGGCGGAAAGTATGTTGACGACCTTGCGTTGCCGAGAATGGCCTTTTCATATGTTCTGCGGTCGCCACATGCGCATGCGATCATCCGTTCGGTTGATACGTCGCGTGCGATCAAGTCGCCTGGTGTCCTAGCGATTCTTACGGGCAAGGACTGGCAGGAGTCGGGTTATGGCGATCTGCCGGTTCCTGTAGGCCACAAATTTCGAAATGGTCAGCCCGGATATCGGCAGCGTTATCCTGCTCTTGCGCTCGATCGGGTGCGCTACACGGGCGATTGTGTTGCCTTCGTCGTGGCCGAGACTTTCCATCAGGCACAGGACGCAGCCGAGCTCATCGAGGTCAAATATGAATCGCTGCCAGCCATTGTTGTGACGGCAGACGCGACCGCGCCCGGCGCGCCGCGGGTTTGGGAGGATTGCGAGAATAATATCGGCTTTGTGCAAGTTGCCGGTGACAAGGCAGCGACTGACGCCGCATTTGCCGGGGCCGATTGCATCGTTCGGCATCGATTCGTCATCAATCGGGTGACGGCAGCTTCGCTTGAGCCGCGAGGCTGCATAGGGCAGTACGATGCAACGGACGAGCGCTTCACGCTGCACACCACACTGCAGCGTCCCTATGGATATCGGGCTGACCTTTCTCGCGTCTTAGGCGTTCCGGAGAGCAAGGTCCGGGTGATCGCCGGCGATATCGGCGGCAGCTTTGGAATGAAATCCGCAGTCTACAACGAGGTTGCACTGGTCCTCGTCGCAGCCAGGCGCGTCGGCCGGCCGGTGAAATGGATATCGACCCGCTCGGAAGCCTTTTTGTCGGACCCGCAGGGCCGCGATCAAGTGGTCGACGCGGAGCTTGCGTTGGACCGCGGTGGCTCGTTTCTGGCACTCCGCGCCAAGACCTCAGTCTGCATCGGTGCGTTCTTGCAAAGCGGAATGCCAACGTTCTTTCTCAACATTGGTTCGTTGGTAGGGGTCTACGCTATTCCAGCGGCGTATGCTGACGTCACGGCGGTTTACACGCACACGAACCCCATGCGGCCATATCGCGGCAATGGGCGTCCCGAGGCCGCCTATGTGATCGAACGGCTGGTTGAAATCGCTGCGGATGAAATGGGCATCAATCCTACAGAGCTTCGGCGAAGAAACTACATCAAACCTGAGTCCATGCCATTTAAGACGAGCCTGACCTTTGTCTATGACAACGGCGAGTTTGAAAAATGTATGGACATGGCTCTTGAAATTGCGGACATGGCCGGTTTTGACCAGCGTCGTCGTGAGGCCCGTAAGAAGGGCAAGCTCCTCGGCCTGGGCATATCCAGCACGATCGAGCGGGCCGCAGCCTATGGTTTTGAAGGTGCGGAAATTCGCTTCAATCGTACCGGAGCGGTAACACTCTTTTCCGGGAGCGTGTCGCATGGGCAAGGTCACGAAACGATTTATAAGCAGATCGTTTGCGATCGGCTGGGACTCAATCCGAAGGAAGTTCAATACATTCAAGGCGATACCGATCAGGTGTTCTTCGGCGAAGGCACTGGCGGTTCACGTTCCGCGACGATCGGCGGCTCAGCCTTCCACCTCACAGCGAACAAGATCGTTGAAAAGGCGACGGCGATTGCAGCGCATGTCTTCAAGGTTGCGCCCCAAGAGGTCCAGTTCTCTGAAGGGGTGTTTTCGGCCAAGAGCACGAACCGCACGCTTACGGTTCAGGATGTAGCTCGAATCGCCGCCAACCCGGACAATCTGCCCGACACGATGGAGGGTGGTTTGATCGCCAACACCGTGTTTAACACGCCCAATCAGAATTTTCCAAACGGCTGCCATATCTGCGAGATCGAGATAGATCGCGATACTGGCGAGGCGGCGATCGTGCGCTACACCGTGGTTGACGATGTCGGCGTTGTCATCAATCCGCTATTGCTCAAAGGTCAAATTGTTGGCGGTGTCGCGCAGGGTGCGGGCCAGGCTCTGATGGAGGACATTTGTTTTGATGCGGACTCAGGCCAGCTCGTAACCGGATCGTTCATGGATTACGCCATGCCGAAGGCCCGAAATCTCTGCATGATCGATATCAAAAGTAACCCGGTGCCAACAAAAACCAATCCGCTTGGCGTCAAAGGCGCCGGAGAGGCGGGTTCGGTTGGAGCGTTGCCGGCGACGATGAATGCGATTGTTGACGCCTTATCTGAATTCGGCGTTCGACACATCGAGATGCCGGCGACCGCCGAGCGCATCTGGCGGGCTATCAACCAACAAAAGCCAGGCTAGCCAATCCACCGGGTGTCATCGTCAACGAGATTGTCGAAGCAAAAATGTCTGCGCGACTTTCAAATTCGCCAGTTTTTCGCGCGATATTCATCATAGTCACAGCTGGGATGCTGCATCTAAATACAAACGGCAGCGTGGCGGCTCAGACCTTTGCCGATGGGCCTACCAAAATGTACGTCGGCTTTCCGGCCGGTGGATCTACCGATCTCATGGCGCGTGAAATTGCCTACGAGCTTGAGAAATCCTAGGGGCATCCGGTCATCGTCGAGAACCGCGGTGCCGTTGCGGAATGTTCGCCGCTCGCGATGAAAATGAGTCGGATTCAATTTCTGGTTCGACCCTTCCGGAAGCGGCCTACTTCACGCTACGCTAGGGAGGCGTCGCCCGCGAAGCATCGAATCTTCGGGGTGCCGACAACGGAGAAACTTCGAATGAATCGACGACGCATCCTGACGTTGGGCGGCGGCCTGCTCGCATCTTCCATCGGTGCACGGACGTGCTTCGGCCAGGCCCGCTATCCGGAGCGGCCGATCAAGCTAATCGTCCCGTTTCCGCCCGGCGGTATTGTCGATCCGATCGCGCGGCTGTGGGCGGACCGCGTGAAACCCCACCTCGGCACGGTTGTCATTGAGAACCTCGGTGGCGGCGCCGGCGCGATCGGCACGGCCGAAGCCGCACGGGCCGAGCCCGACGGCTACACGGCCGTGCTCGGGCTGACCGGCACGATGGTCATCGGTCCGGCCATGGCGGCGAAGGCGCTGTACAATCCGGTCCGCGACTTCATGCCAGTCTCATCCCTTGCCATTTCGAGCAACGTCATCGCCATCAACCCCTCCATCCCAGCTAAGAATCTCAAGGAATTCATCGTCTATGCGAAGGAGAACGGCAACAAGCTGTCGTACGGCTCGGCTGGCGCGGCTACGATCACGAACCTCGTCGGCGAATTGTTTAAGCAGCTCATCGACGCGCCGGGGATCGTGCATATTCCGTACAAGGGCGCCGGGCCTGGCATTTCCGACCTCGTCAGCGGCCACATCGGCATGGTCACCGTCGGCATCAACGGCCAGCTCCTGGAGCTACATCGCGCCGGCAAGATCCGTATCCTCGCGGTCACCTCGGAGCGTCGCCTGCAGGTCGCGCCGGAAATCCCGACTGCGATCGAGGCGGGGCTCCCCGGCATGGTCGCCGACGTCTTCACCGCGCTATTCGTTCCGATCAAGACACCGCGGCCGATCCTCGAGCAGATCTACCAAGCCTCGCAGAAGGTAATGACCGACCCGTCGGTGCAGAACACGCTTATTGCACAGGGACTTCAACCGATTTACGACTCCAGCCCCGATAAGACGCTCGCCTATTTGCAGAGCGAGATCGTCCGCTGGACCCCGATCATCGAGAAGCTCGGGTTGAAGCAAAACTAGCGGGGTTGCTGACAACTTTTTGTATTATGCCGGACAGCCGCTTCGCGGTTTACGGATGGCCGTGAGCGTTTCCAAGCAGCCTTCTGAAGTGGATCAAGGCCTCGTGAGCGACGGCTTCGCACG
>CAMAWF010000139.1 GCA_945861895.1 Rhizobium sp. Q54 | reverse complement strand
AGCTTGAGCTTGGGCAGCCGCTCCAGCAGAGCGCGAGAGAACTCCACCCGCTCGCGCACCGACACTACCACGTCGGCGTCTTGCAATCGCTCGACCAGTCGATCGAGGTCGCGCGCCGGCTCGCGATATCGCTTCACATCGTGGTGACGGATCATCGAAAAGCATTGCAACCGATCAATCATGTCCTGGTAGTCGTCGGGAATCACAATTTTCACGGTCTGCCTCCCTGATTGTGATAACGTTAAAGCATCGCTGTCCGGCAACGCAACCGACGAAAACGAATGTCACAACTGCTCGCGCCACAGACCATGCATATCGAAAGCAACGGATCGACCTTTCATTGCCGGATCGACGGCCACGGCCCCTGGGTGATGCTCAGCCACGGCCTAGCGACCGACCTAACGATGTGGGACGAGCTCACAGAATCGCTGCAGGATCGGTACAGCGTGTTGCGATACGACGCACGCGGCCACGGCGAATCGGCCGCTCCAGGAGGCGATTACACGCTCGACATGCTCGTTGCTGACGCAGTTGGCATCCTCGATGCGCTCGGGATAGAGAAATGCCATTTCGGCGGCCTTTCCATGGGCGGTATGGTGACGCTCGGGCTCTTGCTCGATCATCCGAGTCGGTTGCGGAGCGGAATCATCGCGGATTCCCGCCACACCACGCGACCCGACTTTACCGAAGCCTGGCTTGCGCGAGCCGAAGAGGTCCGTAGAGGCGGTGTGGAAGCCATTGTCGAATCGACCATCAGCCGCTGGTCGAGCGCCGGCCTTGCCGAGCGCAGGCCGGCCATCATCGGACGAATGGCGGCCATGATCCGCCGGACGTCGGATCATGGCTACCGCGGCTGCGCGGCGGCGCTCGCACGCCTGAACTACGGTCACAGGCTTGGCGAAATCGACGTTCCAACGCTGTTGGTCTGCGGCAGCGAGGATCACGGCGCGCCTCCGGAAAACACTCGCCAGATGAACGCCGCAATCAAGGGGTCTCGTTTCGTCGAAATCGAGCAGGCCGGTCATATCTCAAATATCGAACAGCCACGCATTTTCTCCGACGCCGTTGTCGATTTTCTCAGCGAGGCCGATCGGACGAGCGCGGCGCCACGTGTCGCATAGTCGCGCGCAAGCTCTTTTCAGTGCCTGTCGGTGCGCCGTGCCGAAGCGATCAGCTCGAAAAGCTGCGGCGGCGAGAGCGGAAACTCGCGAAGCCGCACGCCAAACGGCTCAAGCGCATCCTCGATCGCGGAAATCACCGCACCCGGCACCGGAATGCAGGCCGTCTCCCCTGCGCCTTTAACGCCGAGCGGATTGTTCGCTCCCGGATATTCCAGCATCTTCACTTCAATTTGTGGAATGCCTGGAGCGGTCGGCAGGAGATACTCGGCGAACGTGGTGGTTAAAGGCTGCGCCTGCTCGTCATAGCCCATCCACTCGAATAGCGTGTTGCCCAAGGTATGAACAACGCTGCCGATGACTTGGCCGCGCACCGTGAGCGGATTGATGACGCGACCACTGTCGTTGGCGACGACGATCTGATGAAGCTCGACGCGCCCCGTTTCAGGATCGACCTCAAGCTCCACGGCAAGCGCCGCGCCGGCATAGGTGAGGCTAGTGTTCAGAAAATTGTGCGAGTGTTCGAGCCCAGGCGTCGAATCGGCTGGCAGTTTATAGCCCGGCACTCCAGCCATTGTGATGCCAAGCTCCTGAAAGCTTAGTCCCAGGTCGCGTACGCCTTTCACCTCGACACGTCCATCACGCAGTTCGAGGTCATCGATGCCGACTTCCAACATCTCGGCGGCGATCTTGAGCGTCTTTTCGCGCACTGCTACCGCGGCGACATGTACCGCCGAACCGGCCATGACAGTCTGCCGGCTGGCGAAGGCGCCGAGCCCCAGCGAGACCGCGGCCGTATCGCCGGCGACCACTGCGACGGCCTCAGGCTTGACGCCGAGTTGCTCGGCGCAGATCTGCGCGAGCGCGGTCTTGAGACCCTGCCCAATCGCAACCGCACCGGTGAAGACCGAAACCTTGCCGGATCTGTCGATGCGGACCGTTGCGGATTCGAAGGGACCGCGGCCGGTACCCTTTAGACCCATCGCCATGCCAATCCCGAGAAAGCGGGCTTGCATGCGCGCGCGCCGCCGACGCTCGGGGAATCCGGCGTAGTCGATCGCCTCAAGACACGTTGCCATCATCTTCGGATAGTCACCGCTGTCGTACACGATGGGCGACCCCGAACGCGCCGAAAGCCCGGTGTTGTAGGGCATCCTGTCCGGAGGGATCAGATTGCGGCGGCGAACCTCGGCGCGATCGAGCTTGAGTTCGTGCGCGATGCGATCGAGCGACCGCTCCATCGCGAAGTTCGCCGACGGATAGCCTGCGCCGCGGATCGGTATGGTGGCGACCTTGTTGGTCTCGGCGACGATGACGTGAAGATCGAGACAGGGCAGCAAATAGGGTCCGGGCAGTGCGGTTGAGGCATTGGTCGGCAGATTGGTCCCGCGCGGCGTATAGGCGCCCTGATCGTGAATCATGCGGCCGCGCATGCCGAGCAGCCGGCCTTTGTCATCGAAGGCAACCTGCATGTCCCAGTACTGGTCGCGCTCCTGGATCGCCGACAGGAAATGCTCGCGCCGGTCCTCGATCCATCGCACCGGCCGCCGCAGCATCCGAGCCACCGCGGCGATCACGACTTCTTCCGGATACATCAGATGCTTGCAGCCGAATCCACCGCCGACATCCGGCGCGATGACCCTGATCTGGTTTTCGTTCAGCCCGAGCAGCGTGATGAGAAGACCACGCACGTCATGTGACTCCTGGGTGGAATCCCAGACCGTGAGCCGGTCCTCCAGAGGGTCATAGTTCGCGAGAACGGCACGCCCTTCCATGGGATGGGCAACGCCGCGGTGGGTCTTTAGCTTCAATTCGGCTCGGTGCGGCGCGTTGTTGAAGGCCGCATCCACGTTGCCATAAGTCTGGCGAAATTCCTTGACGATGTTCGATGCCTTGCGCGTATCCGCGCGCGGCGCCCCCGGTTCAATTGCCCGGCTACAGTCCGATACCGGCTCAAGCGGGTCGTACTCCACCTCGACCATCGTCACTGCGTCTTCCGCGAGATAACGGGATGCGGCGATCACCACCGCAATCGCTTCGCCAACGAATACCACCTCGTCCTTGGCAAGCGGATATGGCGTGACGTTTGGCGGCAGAGCCTCCAGGCGCAATTCCAACGGGAGGCGATCCTGCGTCAGCAGCGGCCGCAGATCCTCAAAAGTCAGGACAGCGTGCACGCCAGGCGCTTTCCGCGCCGCCGCTCGATCGATGGACTTGATCTTGGCGTGAGCGAAGGAGCTGCGCACAAACGCGGCTTCAAGCGTGCCCGGCAACTGAATATCGCCGACAAAGAGTCCCGCACCCCTGAGTAACGCCTCGTCCTCGATCCGGACGATAGGCTGTCCGATGAATTTGTGCGACGTCATGCGCGATCCGCAGTTTCCTCGCGCACTTGGCGCAGCCAAACCGGTTTGGCGCCGGCGATCAGCGGCGCCTCACGGGACGGGAGACCGCCGTTGCATGCATCGGAGCCCTTCAGATGAGGCATCCCGCTATTGTGGAGTAATCCCGCTGGCCTTGATGGTGGCAGCCCACTTCGCGATCTCGCTTTCGACGTATTTGTGCAGATAGGCGGGTGACCGGCGGTCGCGCGCGACAGCCGTCGTGGCCAGCTCCCGAAGACGCGCCTGCACGGACGGATTTTCGATCGTAGCGTTGACGGCTTTGTTGAGCTTCTGCACGATCGCGTCCGGCGTTCCCTTGGGAAAGAAGAAGCCCATCCAATAGTAGCCATCCAGGCCGTCGAAGCCCTGCTCCTTGGCAGTCGGCAGATCCGGCAGGAGCGACGAACGCTCCTGGGTCAAAATGGCAAGGGCTTTCAGGGATTGGTTCTTGACCAGCGGAATGGCGGCCACCGCCAGCGGGCAATAGTAGTCGATGTGTCCCGCGATCACGTCCTGCAGGGCCGGCGCCGAGCTCCGATACGGAACGTGCGTGACATTGGGAGCGCCAACGGCGAAATTGATCTGCGAGCACGCCAGATGCACCGCCGAACCCACGCCGGATGAGGCGAATTGCACCTTGGCCTGATTGGCTTTCAAGTAGGTTGCGAATTCCTTCAGATTGCTCACCGGCAGGTCTTTCTTGACGGTCAGGACCAGCGGCTGCTCGACCGCCAGCCCGACCGGCGTGAAGTCCGTGACCGGGTTGTACGGCGGCGATTTGAACAGCGAGGGACTTTGCGCGAACGTATCGATGGCGCCGAGCACCATCGTATATCCGTCGGGCGCAGCCTTCGCTGCGCGCGTGGTGCCAATGTTGCCGCCGGCTCCCCCGATGTTCTCAATGACAACTTGCTGGCCGAGAGCTTCGGACATCCCGGGAGCGAGGATACGCGAAACGATATCCGATGCGCTGCCGGGCCCGAATGGGACGATCAGCGTAATGAAGTGCGTCGGCCATTCCTGCGCTACCGCCGGAACGGCGCTCCACGCGAGCGCCACCAAGAAGGCAAAAGCAGCATTGCGAATATAAAGTAATTTTCCCACGACATCCTCCCCGCTTTCATCTTCTTCTGAATTTGAGCGTGATCCCGCCTCCCAGCCGTGTCAAGGCATGGAAGATTTGCATCGACGAGCGGCGAAAGCCGATCTTCCCGCGCAATTTCCAATGGCAGCGATCGTTACCGCCCGGTTTCAGACGCAAGATCAAGAGCGCGGAGTTGTGCCGAGAACGGCTTGCGCGGCGTAGCGCCCGGAGACGCAGGCCCAAGTGATGTGATGGCCGTGGCCGTCGAGCAGGACGCCGCCTTGGCCCGCCGATCCTGCGGCAAATAGTCCGGGAATCGGCTGGCTGTCCGATCCGAGCACGGCGAGATCGTCGTTAACCGCGAGCCCGCCCTCCATAGCGTTGATATAGCCGCGCACCGGACCCAAGGCATAGAACGGCGGCGTGACACGATGTCCGGCATCGCCACGACTCCGATTATGCGCGTCGATGGACTTTTGCAACGTCGCCGGATCGGCGCGGAGCTGGGCAGCCAGTGCCGCGACTGACCCCGCCTCGAAATAAATGTCACGACGCGCTGCACGGTAGTCGCGCAGATAGGCATAAGCGATGCCGGGCGCCGTCGAAATGAAATCCGGCCACGTCTCGAACCTCTTGGCGATGGTGTCGTCGAAGACGATATAGCCCTTGTTGCCCGGGTCGAGCGCAAGGTTGTGCGCCGGGCTGGCGATATCCACCTCGACGAGCTTGCCGGACGTATTGACCAGCGCCGCGCCCTGCTTGAACAGGTTCGGCTCCGGCCCAAGCGCGGTCGTAACGAACCGCATGATGAATGGCCGCATCAGCGCCTGCGGCATGACCTTCCATCCGAACTGGATGAGGCGTGCCACCACCTTGGACGGCGGCAAACGCAGCACCCAGCTCGCCTTGGTCGGGGGGACGAACCTCATGCGCGGAATGTAGAAGGCGGTGTAATCGCCGTTGACGATGCGGGCGCCGAGACGCTCGGCAATCTTCAGCGGTTCGCCGGTGTTGTACTTGTACACGGCCTCGGCGTTGACGACAGCCTGGCCGAAATAGCGTCCTCGAATCTCCTTGCTGGCGGCGAAATCGCCGCTGGCCAGCACGATGCCGCGCCGCGCGCGATAGGTCGTCGTACCGCCGTCGCCATGGGCGACCACCACGCCGCAGGCGCGGCCGTTTTTCATGACGACGTCAGCGAGAGTGGAATCGCACCGGATCGTGACGCCGAGCTGCCGGCAGCGGCGGTTGAGGTAGTAGATCAGCGCGGCGGCGCCGGGGACGGTGTTGTGCATGCGCGGCCGGCTATGCGGCGGCTCGGGATTGGGACCGATGAACTCAACGCCGAGATCAAGCAACCATTGGAACGTGTCGGGGGCGCCGTGTGTCATCAGCCGCCGCAAACCGAGATTGTCCGCCCGCTTGCCGGCGGCGTTGACCAGATCCATGTCGGCGTAGTGCCGGTCGGGATCGTCGTCAATGCCGGCTCGCTTCTGATGCGGCGTCGCGCTGGATGTGTAGGCGCCGACCGCCCAGCTCGTGGTGCCGCCGATCTTCGGCGCCCGCTCCACCACCAGCACCTTGGCACCGCGCGATGCGGCTTCGGCGGCACAGCACAGGCCGGAGCCGCCGGCACCGACCACGATCACGTCACACTCGGTATTGCTTTCGGGCATGGCACGAATTGCTTTCCAGTTCCGGCACAATCGCTGCGCACAAAGCCGTCAGGACACTTTCGCCGTCAAGCGCAGCAATGGCTGCGTCATCGGCGCCTGGGGATGTCCCGGCCTCTGTTGAAATTGTGAAGCAGGCGTTGCTCGCCTTGAGCTTTTAGGCTCGGGGTGTCGAATCCAACGAAGGAGAGCAACGCCATGAAGAAGATTACCATATCGGCCGCCGGTGGTCCGGGGGCAATCGTCGAAA
>CAMAWF010000138.1 GCA_945861895.1 Rhizobium sp. Q54 | reverse complement strand
AGAGACCGTTTGAGAATGGATTGTGTTGAAGCTTTCGGCGTGATTCAAGCTTGGGATGTGGACCCCAGCGAATCGTGGCCGGATGGCCGACATTGCGAAGAAAACCAAGCGATATCCGTCCGATCTGACGGACGAGGAATGGGAGCGGATCGCGCCGTTGTTACCGCGGCCGGCCAAGAAAGGACGCAAGCCCGTGGTGGACTTGCGTGAAGTGTTGAACGCGATCCGCTACATGGCCCGTTCAGGCGGCGGCTGGCGGATGTTGCCGAAGGACTTCCCGCCCTGGCAGACGGTGTATTGGTGGTTCCGCCGCTTCGTTCGGATGTTTCTGTTCCGAACCATCCATGACGTTGCGCTGATGATCGACCGCGAGCGGTCGGGACGAGCGGCGCAGCCGACGGCGGGGGTGATCGACAGCCAGTCGATCAAGGCGCCCGCGGCCAAAAAGCGCGGCTACGACGCGGGCAAGAAGATCGTCGGCCGCAAGCGCCATATTGCGGTCGACACCGACGGACGGCTGCTCATGGTCAACCTGACGACCGCCGACATATCGGACTCCGCCGGAGCACAGATGATCCTGCATGCAATCCGCACACGCTGGCCCTGGATCAAGCATCTCTTCGCCGATGGTGCATACGACCGGCGCAAACTCATGGACAAGGCGGCGCTTGAGGACTTCGTCATCGAGATCGTTCGCCGCATCGACACGGAACCCGGCTTCAAAGTATTGCCGCGTCGCTGGGTGGTCGAGCGCACCTTCGCATGGATGACGCGCTGGCGCCGCCTCGTGCGCGACTACGAGCAACGCATCGACGTCTCAAAGGCCATGATCCATGTCGCTCTCGGAAGCCTGCTCCTCAGGCGCATCACTCACTAAAATCCATTCTCAAACGGACTCTTAGAGCATGCGATTGAAAATCGCAGTGTCGGCGGTTCAATTCCGTCCCTGGGCACCAAGACTGTATTCCTATTCTAATTATAGCAACTCAATAAGTTAATCGATTTTTCTCATGCTATTTGTCGTCATTGAACGGATCCGTCAGCAGCAACAATCAATGGCTGCTTGGTGAGATGAAACGGACTCGGCGCGGACATGCCGCAGTTCTGAATCTGACCCTGAGCGGGCATGCTATCGCGTTTTCTGCAGCGCTAATTCGCGGGCAATGACCGGCCTGAATTTATCGGTGCCGAATATCCAGAACCGGATTACAAGTTTATGCGGCGGCAAGCGCCTGGTCGATATCGGCAATGATGTCATCCGGATGCTCGATGCCGATCGATAGCCGCACGTAGCCAGGCGTCACGCCGGTCTTAAGCTGTTCCTCCGCTGACAATTGCGAGTGTGTTGTCGTCGCCGGATGAATCGCCAGCGACCGCGCGTCGCCGATATTGGCCACGTGATAGAGCATTTGCAGCTTATCGATGAATTTCCGGCCGGCGTCGCGCCCACCCTTGAGTTCGAAGCCGACCAGTCCGCCGTAACCATCCTTGAGATAGGTATCGGCGCGGCGCTTGGCCTCGCCGGTCATCACACTGGGATAGATGACCTTGCCGACTTTGGGGTGCTTCGCCAGATAGTTCGCCACCGCGATAGCGTTGCTGCAATGCTGGCGCATCCGCAGCACGACGGTTTCCAGGCCCTGGATGAACATAAAGGCGTTAAACGGCGACATCGCGGCGCCGACGTCGCGCAGCAGCGTGACGCGCGCCTTGATGATATAGGCGATGGGCCCAAGCGGCTTGACTGCCTGCGTCCACACCGCACCGTGATAGCTCGGATCGGGCTGATTTAGCATCGGGAAGCGGTCGGCGTGCTTTTCCCAGTCGAAATTTCCGCCGTCGACGATAATACCGCCGATCGAATTGCCGTGGCCGCCGATATATTTGGTTGTCGAGTGTATGACGATCGCCGCACCGTGCTTGAGCGGCTGGCACAGCGCCGGACAAGCAGTGTTGTCCATGATCAACGGTACGCCTAGTTCACGGCCGATCTTGGCCACTTCGGCGATCGGAAACACCGCCAGTTTCGGGTTTGGCAGCGTTTCGCCGTAGTAGCAGCGCGTTTTGGCGTCGGTTGCGCGGCGGAAATTCTCCGGATCTGACGGATCGACGAAGCGGCATTCGATTCCCATGGTGCTCATGGTGTTCTGAAACAAGTTCCAGCTGCCGCCATAGATGTCGGTCGAACAGACGAAATTGTCGCCGGCGTGACAAATATTCTGCACCGCGAACAGCGACGCCGCCTGTCCGGACGCCACGCCCAACGCGGCCACGCCGCCTTCCAGGGCGGCAACGCGCTCTTCGAGCACTGCCTGAGTTGGATTCATGATCCGGGTGTAGATATTGCCTAATTCCTTGAGCGCAAAAAGGTTGCCGGCGTGTTCGGTCGAGTTGAACTGATACGATGTCGTTTGATAGATCGGCACCGCGACGGCTGTGGTGGCGGGATCGGCGCGATAGTTGCCGCCGTGCAGGGCAATGGTTTCCGGGTTCTGACTCTTGGTCGGCATGCTGGCTCCCCTCTACAGGATTGACTGCGCGAGTTTTAATTTGATGAGAAAATAACAACCTTCGGAAGTAACCGATGGGTGATGAACTTGGATATCTCGCGTGGACGACATTATTCGACAACATCTCTCGGCCGGTTCAAGAATGATCACAATGCCGTGTTTACCCGGCCGATGGCCGCCACCAGCATTGGCGCGGCGGACCATGATCGCGGAGCCTCAGAGGGCGGACCTTGCCGGCCATAACCGTTGACGGTACCAAGCCCTCACCAGAGCCAAGCCCCCACCCGAACCAAGCAGCACAAGGTCGCGCGCCGATGGCAGCCAAACTTAGCGGAGCACCGCCGATTCTTGCGCACAAGCATTACACGACGCCATCGGCCTTCAATCCGGAAAATCTATTGCGCGAGGCGCGGCGGCAAAAAAAAATTGCCGATGGCCTAATCCCGGAAATCTGCCTTCTTGATCCAGATGGCGACATGGTGCGGACGCTGGTTGCGAATGGCCGCGCGCAGCTTCATCCAGCATGGGCCTGTTATCACACCCAGCTTTACTCGTTTTCCCATGCGGGCCTTACCTTCGGCATTGTCGGCTGCGCCGTTGGTGCGTCATTCGCGGTGCTGATCGCGGAAGAAATGTTTGCATCCGGCTGCAAGCTGTTGATCAGCGTGACCTCGTCCGGGCAGATCGTGCCGTTGCGCCCACCGCCGTATTTCATCGCCATCGAACGTGCGCTGCGCGACGAAGGCACCAGCTATCACTACATGGCGCCGTCGAATTATTCGGAAGCCGATCCAAGCATCATTCGCGATCTGGATGGCGCGTTTGCCGATTTTGCAGTGCCGGTGCTCACCGGTGCCACCTGGACAACCGACTCGCCGTTTCGCGAAACGCAGCCGGCGATCGATGCCATGCGCGAGGAAGGACTGCTCGCGGTCGAGATGGAGGCGGCCGCGCTCTATGCCTTCTCCCGAACGCGCCGGAAGCCGGTGCTGTGCTTTGCGCATGTCACCAACCAGATGGGCCGGATCGATGGTGATTTTGAAAAAGGCGAGGCCGATGGCAGCAAGGATGCGCTTGATCTGATCGCGATAGCGGCAAGGCGCTTGCAATCCCGGTATTCTACGTGATCCCGACCGCTGCCATAGGCATCATGTGCAAGGCTCCGCAACCGGGGAGCACCAAAACGCGGCTGGCAAAAACGATCGGCGCGGCATCCGCCGCTGAACTCTCCGCTTGCTTCCTGCGCGATGTCGCCGCGGCGATTGAAGACATGCCCCCGGCCGTCAGCCGGCGCGGCTATGGCGTTTATGCGCCGGCCGGAGCCGAGGCGGCATTGCGCGCGCTGTTTCCTCCCGGTTTTGGTCTGCTGCTGCAGGCCGCCGCCGACTTTGGCGACGTCCTGTTCAATGCGGCGCGCGACTTGCTGGCGGCCGGGCACGACTGCGTCTTGCTGGTCAACGGCGATAGTCCGACATTGCCGCCGGATTTTCTTGCCGATGCGATCGCGGCACTTTGCCGGCAAGGGGACCGTGTCGTGCTGGGACCGGCAACGGACGGCGGCTACTATTTGATCGGATTGAAACAAGCGCACCGTCAGTTGTTCGCCGGCATCGCGTGGGGTACTGCAACGGTTGCCAGCGGCACGCGCGAGCGCGCGGCTGAAATTGGCTTGCCGGTGGTGGAGCTGCCGGAATGGTACGACATCGACGATGCGGAAACATTCGGCTGGTTAAATGACGAATTGGCCGGACGTTCGGCGCGCTTTCGCAATGGGGGTCGCGCAAGCGCGACGCGGGAATACATCGCGGGCTTGAGGGAAACGGCACGGTGACCGCCTCGCAGGGCGAACCATCCGCTTTCTACCGTCTGTGCGGCATTGGCGTAGCACTGGCGGCGCTCACGCTTGTGACGCCGCTAGTGTTCCGTATATGGGGCGACATCGCCTATATCGCGCTGACGATCCCGGCCGGCGTCATCGCCCTGGCCGCCACGCGCATTGCTGAACGGGCGCCGTCCGCCCGTTCGCTCTGGCTGATTGTTGGTGTGGCGATTGCATTGCGGATCGCGCTGCTGCTGCTCGATCCGTTGTTGTCGAGCGATATCTACCGTTACATCTGGGATGGCCGCGTCCAGGCCGCGGGTATAAATCCCTACCGATATATTCCCGCAGATCCGGCACTGGCACTGCTGCGCGATGCGGCGATCTATCCGAACATCAATCGAGCGGACTATGCCGTTACGATTTATCCGCCGGTGGCGCAGATGTTTTTTTTTCTCGTCACGCGAGTTGGCGAAACCGCGACGGTGATGCGGCTGGGGTTGCTGGCCTGCGAGGTGGTCACGGTTGTGATGATCGCGCTGCTGCTGAGGCAATTGGGCCAGCCGCTGGTCAGGCTTGTCGCCTATTTGTGGCATCCATTGCCGATGTGGGAGATCGCCAACAGCGGTCACGTCGATGCGTTAATGATCGCGCTGATGATGCTCGGACTGTGGCTCGCGCTGACCATGCGCCCGATGCGCGGCGTGATGGCCATAACGCTCGGCGCCATGGCCAAGCCATTCGCGATCGTGGCGCTTCCGGCGCTGTGGTGGCCGTGGGACTGGCGCATGCCGGTCATGGTGCTGGCGGCCGCAGCTGTTTGTTACGCGCCGTATCTGACGGTTGGCTCCGATGTCTTGGGATTTCTGGCGAAGGGCTATCTGAATGAGGAAGGTTTGATCGGCGGCGGCGATAATTGGCTGCTGTCGATCTGGCGAAGACTATTTGGCGATCATCGTTACGATTCGGCGGTTTATTTTGGAATTAGCATTTTGGCGATTGGCGCACTTGCGTTGAAGGCGGCATTTCGCCGTCAGAGATCGACTGAAACCATGCTGGCGGATATCAACAAGCTGTTACTGGCGTTTCTGTTGCTTTTATCGCCCAATCACCCTTGGTACTTTCTCGTGATCATGCCATTCGTTGCGCTGCGCAATAGTATGACTGGATGGGCGGCTTCCATTGGTGCGCTGCTGTTGCAAGATGAAATTGAATGGGACGCCTACATTGCGATTTTTACGCGCAAAACGATGCTTTATGCGGGAGTAGCTGTGGCTTTCACCTGGTCGATCTGGCAGGCGCGCAAAATAGAGCGACCGAATAGTGTCAGCGATGCTCGATAACGCAGCTAGCAAACCGGTTGATCCGCGCCGTTATCATGAATCGGTGCAACAGCGCGATGCCGTCGCTGCGCGCCTGCCGGTTTGTCTTTATCTGGAAGTGACAAACCGCTGCAACCTGCTCTGCACCACCTGTCCGCGCACCTATGAAGAGCTTGAACCGCCGGCCGACATGAGTTGGAAGCTGTTCAAGTCAATCGTGGACCAGATACCCGATCTCTCACGCGCAGTGTTGCACGGCGTCGGCGAGCCAATGCTGGTGAAAGCGCTGCCGCGCATGGTGCGCTACCTCACCGACCGCGGTGTCTATACGCTGTTCAACACCAACGGCACAGTTCTCAACGAGCGCAGCGGGCGCGCGCTGATCAATGCCGGTCTTGACGAACTCCGGGTGTCACTCGACGCATCGAATGCGAAAAGTTTTCAGGAGATACGCGGCAAGAACTACTTCAATCGCATCCTGAAAAACATACGCGCATTCCGCGACCTGCAGGATCGTGAAGGTCACGCGACACCACGCGTGTCGGCCTGGTTGACCGGGCTGAAAGAGACAGTTCGGGAGCTGCCCGAATTCGTGCGGGTGGCCGCCGGCATCGGCGTCAAGGAAGTTTACCTGCAGCGGCTGGTCTATTTCGACCGCGACACCATCGGCAAGGCCGATTCAAGCCAAGCATTGTTTGAGCAGATGACGCAAGAGGAGACGCATTATCTCAAGGAGGCCGAGGAACTTGCCCGCTCGCTCGGCATGACGTTCAGCGCTTCCGGTGCTGCGTCCGAGCCTGGTCTGAGCCTGACAAATTCCGATGGCGGTTCGCCCTGGTCGCTGTGCCGCAGGCCCTGGACGCTGATGTATTTCACCGCCAATGGCCGCGCGCTGC
>CAMAWF010000137.1 GCA_945861895.1 Rhizobium sp. Q54 | reverse complement strand
CACTCCCTGGTTGCCAGGGAGACCGATCAGCTGATTCGACCGTCGACGGGAGCGAGCTCTACGCCGCCTTCACGTGCTGTCCGCAATCACCGGATTGCTGTCCGCCTTGCGCTGGAATCGGTGTCCGCGTTGCACCGGATTCCGCAACTTCGAGCATGCGGGCTGGGGTAATGAAGCCGTGGCCATCTCCTACCATCGCCACCTTGGAGAAGTGACTTCAGGGTGCATTCCAGAACTCATCCGCGCAGCTAGTTTGAAGGTTGGCGACAAAGCCCTCGATGTCGCATGCGGCGCGGGCTACGTGGCCGCTGCGGCACGCCACCGAGGCGCTGAAGCGGTCGGTGTGGACTTTTCCGCAGCTCAGGTTCGGCTAGCGGAGCAAACTTATCCGGACATCCGATTTATCGAGGGTGATGCCGAGGCTCTCCCTTTTTCGGACGGGGAGTTCGATGCGGTGTTGAATGCATTCGGCCTGCCTCACCTTCCCAATCCGGACAAGGCTATGGCGGAGACTTACCGTGTTCTCAAACCCGCCGGGCGGTTCGCCTATGCCTCGTGGTGCGATGCTACAAAGTGCATCGGATTCTCAATGGTCTACGACGCCATTCGCGCACACGGGTCGCTCGATGTTGGACTGCCCCCGGGACCAAACTTCTTCAACTATGGCGATCTGAATTACGCCACGGAAATGCTCAGCCGGGCTGGATTCACAAATGTCTCGGCAACGGAAGTTCCGTTGGTTTGGCGCGTGTCTTCTCCGGACGCGTTCATCGATGCCGTTTCCTCCGGCACTGTACGCGCGGCGGCAGTTCTCAACCGGCAAAGCCCGGAAAATCTGGCAAGTATCAAACAGTATTTGCGAGAGAGAGTTTCGAGCTTTGAACAAAACGGTGCCTATGCGGTTCCATCGCCTGCATTAGTTGTAACCGCGCACAAGTCGAATTAAGGAGTGGGGATTGATATCAGCTTCTACCACGTCAATATCTGCTGACCGAGGAAGTGCGGATATCGCAACCCAGTGGCGTCATGTCCGCTTCGACCCGAAGCGGACATGCTGCGATCAGTCATTTTGTCAAATCTACGGTGAGGGAATTTGATGTTTCGACGTCGCCGATTTGTGAAACGACTGCGGCAACCCGATGTTCATGCCGGTGTCGAGGTCCATGTCCCCGTCGTGGCGGATGAGCGTTGTAGGCACAATCAAGCATGAAGGCATCCACAAGATTTGCTCGAACTGTTGCTTTTGGTCAGCCACCCGCTAAATCGTAGGTCCGCTAGCTTTGCTTGTAATCGCTCACCTACGATCTAACGGCCCGATAAACAATGGGGAGGCTCCCGGCATGGCGGTTTCTGACGAAACGGACGACGTGCGGGCGATAAAGACCTTGATCGGCGCTCATTTCGACGGGCTGCGGTGGAGCCCTGGCGTAGGTGCGGATTGGACCACGTTGGCCGCAGATTTCCTGCCCGATGCCTCGCTCTTTTCGGCAGCGCGTCCGGTGCGCCGGCAGACACTCGAGGCGTTCATCACGCGCATGAACGGCGTGGCTGAGGGCGCGTTGCGCTCCTTTGAGGAGAAGACGCTTGGGATGCAGGTTCTCGTCTTCGGCAATGTCGCGGTCGTGCTGGCTGCCTCCGAGCTGTTGGAGAATGGCACCGAGGTGAACCATGATGTGAGCGGCTACCTATTGCTCAAAGACGAGGGCAAATGGCGCATCGCGGCTCACGCATGGGACCACGCAAGCGAACAAAGGCCGGTTCCTGAGCATCTTCGCCACCGCTAAATCCACCACCGCACCGGCTGACGCAACCTAATCGTTGCTCCGCGCCAGTATTGTACAACGACCGCCGGTGCATTGACGCGGCCAGTTAGCCGCGTGGGCAACGAGCGCTGTAGGCTAGTTCGCCATGCTACGACGCGCGATCACGCGCCGCGTGGGCTGCCGGACTCGGCGGTCAAGCGACCCCTTCGATGATGCGTACATCGCGCTTGGCGCCGCTGCCGAGCGCTTTGAGCGCGGCTTGGTAAGCCGGGCTGTCGTGCGCGGCGACTGCCTGTGCGACGCTGTCGAACTCGATGACAACCGTGCGCTGATTCAGCCCCGCCTCGTAAGTCTTGGCCGGCATTCCGCGCGCGAGGTAGCGGCCGCCCGCGCCCTGCACCGCAGGAAGGGCGAGCTTTGCGTACTCTTGCAGCGCTTCCTCATTCGAGACGGAGTGGTAAAAGAGAACTAAGTAGGTCTTGGCCATGGTCTCCTCCTCCGGCGGCCTGATAGGCGACGGCAGGTCAGTATAGGCTGCTCGACCGTATCGCCCAACGGTGTCGCGTAGTGTTGGGCGTTGCGTGAAGAGCGTCAGTGCCAGTGCGTCAAGGCCGCCGCTCCTACGAAACCGACGCGAATGACCCAGGCCGTGTGAAAACTCATACATCGGAAAAATGTAGAAAATACAATTCTCCAACACGGCCTGGACCCGAAGCCGACATCCCGGCAACAAAAAAGGACGTCACTTCGCGAGGAATAGCTCAAGCTCCTCTACGAACCGAACCGCCGCAGACTCGCCCGGCAGAAAAAAATGGTTATTGCCTTGCAGCGAAACGAAGCGGGAGCCGGGGATACCGGCCGCCAATCGGCGGCCCTCCTCGAACGGGTTCATGAGATCACCACGCAGGTGCATCACAAGAGTGGGTACAGTGACCTTTTCGAGCAGATTGCTGATGTCGATGTCTCCAACGGTCTCAAAGTAACGGGCGGCACATTCCGGAGACGTGGTTTGTCGTTGGAGTTCATTAAATGCGTCGGCCTGCTCCTTCGTTGCCTCGGGCATCATGCGCGATGTGAACAATTGTCGAAAACCCGGGTCGTCGGCGCCCCATCCCAGTCGCATCAATGTCGCCATTGCGGTTCGTTTCTCTCCTTCTTCGGCTGAGCGCTTGTTGCCGCCGACCACAAACCCACCGAAGAGGACCAAGTGCGAAACTCGCTCCGGATGGCGGACGGCGTAGGTGACTGCGACTGCGCAGCCCTGCGATAGTGCGAGCAGCGGAAAACGCTTTACTCCGGCCGCATCGACAACGGTTTCGAGATCTCCGACCCAGGCGTCGAGCGAAATTTCATCTACATCCCAATCGGACAGGCCGTTGCCCCGCGCGTCATAGCGAATCACCGTGTGGTGCATCGCAAGCTTCTCCAAGCGTTGGCGACGCAGTGCATTCTCCCACTCGTATTCGAGATGGCTCAGCCAATTCGAAACCCGAACTAGCGGTGGTCCGTGCCCGACCTTGGCCCAGGCGAGACGAACTCCATCGGACGCCCGGCAATATTGGATTTCCTGTTTCAATTTGGCCGGAGCAGAGGCGGGCGCGCCGTCTAATTCCTTATTCGCCATATCGTCTGTGAGAATGGCTTGTCTAAATTCGGTGGTCGGTGCCGAATTGACTGCAAGTGATGGGTAGCTTGGCACATTGCTGATCTGTGTAGGACGCGCATTTTTTCTTCGAAAAAGCACGTCCGCAACAATGATGGCGACGCCTACACAGACAATTACCGCTCGAACGTCGAGCCACGAGGGCCACAATTGCCGGATGCGATCCGGCACCACAATGAGATGGAAGACGTCTGCAAACCAATGCTCGGGACCGAATCCAGTTAATGCAATGATGCCTCCGACCACGACCCAGTGGGTCACATATTCTCGGACGATAGCCAGGAGGTGTTTGGCTGAATATCCTACGTGCGATGGCGTATTTGACATGAAGTCTCCGGTCGGGAGGCCAACTGACGCCGCCTACGCGCTGGCAGGCCCCCGGCCATCAGGGCAAAGTGATCACGGTTCCTGCTCTGTCGCAGCTGGGTGCCGTCCTACAGCGGATTCCTGGCGGTCACCTTCCACGAGCTAGAAGCCATCATCACTCCGTTTGGACCCTCGAAAGGAGCTAGCTGGTTCTTGAGCGCTTTAGTGATCTCGTCGTGCTGCTGCTCGGCGAGCTTACCAGCTTCGCGGTAAACCTCACCCGCGGGGCCGATGGCGAGCTGGAAGGCAACTGCGTCATCCAGATCTTTCCCGACGAATACCTGCGCGTCGACCTGCTCGAACTGGATGTCCTTATAGCCGGCGATCTCCAGCTGTTTCGTTACCACCCCAGTGTCCGCCATCGAGAATGGCCCCGGGCCGCAGGTCGCCGCGTTGTCGCCGGGTGGCGGCAGAAACTTGAGAACAGTCTCCTTCGCTGATCCAAGCCAAGGATTGTCCTTGATCCCGCGCCAGACAATCATCGTCATGATGCCGCCGGGCTTCAAGCTCTTGCGCATATTTCGCAGCCCCGCGACCGGATTCTCGAAAAATTGCGTTCCAAAGCGAGAGAAACAAAAGTCATGGATCGGTTCGAAGGCGTATGTCTGCACATCCTCTTCCAAGAACGTGACATTGCTGATCCCGGCTTGCTTGGCATCCTTGCGACCAAATTCAAGAAACGCATCGCAGCAGTCTATTGCAAGGACTGAGCCGGACGGACCTACCAAACGGGCAAGCTTGATCGCCGTGTCACCAAAGCCGCAACCGGCGTCAATGACCTTGTCCCCCCGTTTGACTGCAAGGGTGGGGAAAATGGACTCGCTATGCAGCGTCAACCCATCGACAATGATGTGCTTCCAGCGGACGAACTTAGGGACCAGAACTTCACTCCAGAAATCGATGTACTGGCTCCTGGGCCGTTCGTTCTGAACCTGAGCTTGATCGACAGCCATAGGAATTCTCCCATTGCCACATTGGACGTCTGCATTCTGGCGCAAAACGACTCGCTTGGTAACCCCATCTGATGTCCGCTTACGGCAGATTGTGTTGCAAAAGTCTTTTTGCATCAACGGTCACGAATTTCCGAGCTGTAGGCGCGACGATTGGAAAAACATGTGAGGGACCACATCGTCTAGGGATGAACTCACAGGCGACTTCGGTGACGGGCTTGAGGCCACATCAATCGTCGATTGAGGCTTGTTTCGTCTTTTGGCGGGAAATTAGTCGCACGAGATTTTGGGACTTTTGCAACAAAATCTGCACTTTTCTGCCGTTCCGCACCGTCAAATGAATGTCTCGTGTTGGGAGGAAAGCAGCCGTAACACGGACACGGTGGCCGTCCGTCCATGAGCGCGTCTTACGCGCGACGGCATGTCATAGCGCAACATTGCATGTCGTCAGAGAGCATCATGATATGAGTAGAACTGTGAGTAGACCCGGCCGGGGCTGGCGCAGCCGAAGGGGAACGAATTTAGCTTCTCGGCGTTATTCCACCGCCGCAATCTGGACTACATTTGTTCAGACCTAATTCACAACGATTTCGCTCATACTTATTCCAACTTATCCGTTTTGAGGCTCAGCCATCGAACGATGCGCACATTTTTTCGAATTGTTCTCACGATCACCGCGGTCGCCCTTGCATCTGCCACAAGCGCGCAACAGGCGGAAAAACGTATCGCACTTGTCATTGGCAACGGAGCCTATCAAGTAGACCCGCTGCCGACTCCTGCAAATGACGCGGGCTTGATCGCGCAAACGCTTCAAGCTGCGGGTTTTGATGTGATAGGGGCCCGCGATCTCGATCAAGACACATTGCGCCGCACGCTTCGCGATTTCTTGGACAAGGCGTCCGCTTCCGGGCCCGATACCGTCGCGTTTGTTTATCTGAGCGGCTACGGCGTCCAGCTGGAAGGCGAAAACTACTTCGTGCCGGTCGATGCAAAGATCGCACGCGATACCGATGTCTCTGTCGAGGCGGTTCGGATGTCCGATTACACCCGGCCGCTTGCGGCGCTCAAATTGAAGGCAAATGTTATTGTTCTTGATGCGGCGCGCGCGCATCCCTTCGCGAAATCCGGCCAGCCGCTGGCCAGCGGTTTAGCGCTTGCGGAGCCGGATAAGGGGATGCTGGTCGCTTTCAACGCAGCCCCCGGCACGGTCGCACCGCAGGAAAAAGGACCTTACAGCGCCTACGCCCAGGCCCTTGCAGAGATGATCCGCACCGGCGGACTGCCGCTCCGCGAAGTATTCGACCGGGTTCGTTTGCGCGTCAACGATGTGACCAAGGGAGGTGAGGTGCCGTGGAATGCGTCCAAGGTCGACACACACTTCGTCTTTTTCGATCGCGCTCCCGATGCACCTCCGCTGGCGGCCTCCAGCGATCAGGTATCCGCGATGCGCTCGCGGCCGATCAGGGATCTCGGCGCCCAGGATGCGTATGTCGCCGCTTTGGAGCGAGATACGCTTCAAGGATACCTGGATTTTCTGGCAGCTTACCCCGCCGACTCGATGGCTACACGCGTTCGCGCCATCGTGGCTGCTCGCCGCGAAGCATTGACCTGGAGGCGCACTCGTGTCGTCGACACGCCGCAGGCGTATTGGTCTTACCTTCGCCGGTATCCGCGCGGCCCGCACGTAGCCGACGCACGCCGTCGCCTTGCCTATCTCGCCGCGGCGTTCGAACCGCCTCGGTCATTCTGCGGAATCCGGTGCAACGCGGACACCGATTCCAGCGCAAGGCGGACAGCAATCCGGTGATTGCGGACAGCACGTGAAGGCGGCGTAGAGCTCGCTCCCGTCGACGGTCGAATCAGCTGATCGGTCTCCCTGGCAACCAGGGAGTG
>CAMAWF010000136.1 GCA_945861895.1 Rhizobium sp. Q54 | reverse complement strand
TTCGCTGGTCCATAGTGATCTCCCTGGGTGTCTCGCCCCTCGTCGATCGAACAGACGCGAGGGCACTGTCACGGCGATCGGAGTGTAGCAGCGTCCCTGGTTGACTGGTAGCCAAAGGGATGAAGAGAATAAGCTACAGTGGGTACCGGTTCCCGCCTGAGATCATTCACTGGGCAATCTGGCTCTATCTCCGGTTCACACTGAGCTTGCGTGACGTCAAACACGCGGCAGGGATACCTGCCGCTTCTCAACACCGGCATCCTGATAGCTGTGGTACCGATTTTCGTGGTGCTGATCGCTAGCGCGATTTCGTGGATCGTGGTGCGCTCAAGGCTGCAGCTGCGCTTCGTATTCGACAGTATTGCATTTCTTCCGATCGCGATTCCAAGAGTGGTGCTCGCCGTCGCGATCCTCTATTTGGCACTCATGGTCCGCGACCTCGTTCCTGATTGAATTCTGAGAGGCGGAATTCGCGTGTGGCCATCGGCTAAACTAACACGACGCCAACAATGCCCTAACCAGTTGGCCAATTCAGCGGCAATCAACATCCCTACGATGAGGATGAGGCGGAGGCGTTCGTGCAAGGCCGAAACATCAAAGGGCGACGGGCGAACGTGTGACGAGCGTGCGAGCTTCTGCGATCTGTGTTGATCGCCATGTCTGCTATTCACCCCATGGGCCAGCTTCGCCGGTCTCCCCAGCCGTAGCGCCACGGCTGGTCATGCACTAACATTCAACCCGGACCACCCAACGGGCGCTGGCCAATGATCAAGTCGTCAGCGCTGCTAGACGACGCGGGGATGGCTAACAGCATTCGCATCTATCCGTGTCGGACTAGTGAGCGCAATAAGCAAACAACCGGGAGGAATTTATGAATCGGCGTAACATACTCAATCTATCTGCAATCGCGATGTTGGGACTTGCTCTCATGTCGGGCAGCGCCGATGCAAAGCAGAAGACGCTCAAGCAGCAAATTGTTGGGAGTTGGATATTTGTCGGATCAACCGGTAAGCGTCCGGACGGCAGCCCGAATTGGGGACCTAATCCGAAGGGTATACTTATCTTGGGGGCCAACGGTCAGTATGCCAATATGTTATTACGCTCCGACATTCCAAAATATGCCGCGAACAATCGATTGAATGGAACGGCGGATGAAAACAAGGCAACGGTGCAGGGAGGTATTGCGAGCTACGGGACTTATACAGTGAATGAATCGGATCGTTCGTACACGATCCAAATTGAGGCCAGCAGCTACCCGAACTGGAGCGGCAGCAAACAGACGCGAACGGTCGCCTCCGTGACTGCTGACGAGTTGAAAATCAACAATCCCGCGCCTTCGATAGGCGGTGCAGCAACTGTATTGACGTACAAGCGAGCCAAGTAGGGATCACAACCCGACAGTGAAAAGCCCCGGCCCGCAAGGTCGGGGCTTCTTTGTCTGTTGCTCACTTCTGCATCAATTGGAGACGGTCGCCCCTTCATCCCGGCGGGCGACGCGCAAGCATTATTCGGCCGAGGAAAAGATCCGGATCGTTCTGGAAGGCCTGCGCGGCGAGGACAGCATCGCCGAGCTGTGCCGCCGCGAGGGGATCGCGCAGAACCTGTACTACCGCTGGTCGAAAGACTTCCTGGAGGCTGGCAAGAAGCGCCTGGCCGGCGATACGGCCCGGGCCGCCACCTCGGACGAGGTCATCGGACTGCGGCGCGAGGCCACGGCGCTCAAGGAGGCGGTCGCCGATCTGACCCTGGAAAACCGTCTGCTTAAAAAAAGCGTGACGGGGGATGGGGTGCGCGAGGCGCTGGAGCGTCTCGATCCCCTTTGGGATGAGCTCTTCCCCGCCGAGCAGGCGCGGATCGTGCAGTTGCTGGTGGAGCGAGTCGACGCCAGCCCCGACGGCGCTGACATTCGCTTGCGCACCGAGAGGCTGAAAAATCCGGTCACGGAGCTGCGCGCCATCAAACCAGAACTCCGAAGGGCAGCGTAATGACTGAGCCCAATTCTATCGGTGATGGCCGAACTATCACCGTTCGGGTACCGATTTCGATCCGCAGGCGAGGTGCCCGGAAGCTCGTGCTCGCACCCGACGGCAGCAACATCACAACGGCGCCTGTCTGCCGCCACATCGACAACGCGATGGTGAAGGCGATCGCCCGGGCGTTCCGCTGGCGCGACATGCTGGAAAGCGGCGAGTACGCGACCATCAGGGAGATCGCCTCCGCCGAGAGGATCAATGAAACCTATGTCAGCCGCGTGCTGCGCCTGACGTTGCTGGCGCCAGATATCGTCGAGGCGATTCTGAATGGGCGTCAGCCGTCGGAACTGCAGCTTGAGGATCTGCTGCGGCGGTTTCCGGTGCTGTGGGCAGAACAGAGATTGGAATTTCTGCGCCCCGCTTAGACCGCCAACGCCATCGGAAGCTGTGCTGGAAACATGACCGGTGCTGGCATCAAGCCTTCGTTCTGATTCTAGCCTGTGCGTAAAACGCGCAACTCCAGACTTTCGCACCCAGTAAATTGGGAGCCTTGCCTATGCCGCCTTCGGGACGGCAACGCCGACCATGCAGTCGCGGGTAACGATGGCAACGAGTTGCTCTTCCGACCAGCCCTCGGTGCCAGCAGGGCGTTCGGGCAGCACGAGGTAGCGCATATCGGCGTTTGAATCATGAGTGCGTAGGGTCACCGAATTGGGCAGTTCGGTGCCGAACTCCTTGAGCACGGCGCGCGGCTCGACCACTACGCGCGAACGGTAGTTTCGGCTCTTGTACCAATCGGGCGGCAGGCCGAGAACGGTGCGAGGATAGCACGAGCACAGGGTGCAAACGATCACGTTGTGAACGTCCTTGCTGTTCTCAACTACGATCAGCTCAGCGTCTCCCATTGGAATGCCCATCTCGGCGACCGCGGCGGTGCCGTTGATCAGGAGACGCTTCTTGAACTCCGGATCGATCCAGGCGCGCGCCACCACTTTAGCGCCGAGCGCCGGGGTGCGCGTATCCATAAACTCCAGGGTCTTGCGGATATCCTCGCCGGTGATCACGCCCTTCTCGATCAACAGTTCCTTGATCGCGTGGACCATGATCTCGTACTCGCCAGCGCCCTCGGCGACCTCGATTGGATCGTGCGAGTGGTTGTGGCCGTGATTATGGTCGTGATCATGGTGATGATCATGAGCATCTGGATCAGTAGTCGCCATTTCGATCTCCTCAGGCCTTTATTAGCCAATGCTCATAGATCTCGAGTTCGAGCACGTCCTTGTCGCTACCCTTGTAGTCGGGCCAGATGTCGGTCTGGCGGATGCGAACGCGATAGAGAGGCCGCTTGGGCAGCCCGTCGAACCCGTAGGCCAACTCCTCGGGATTCGGGAAGGCGCCGCAGATGCGTTCGATCGTGCCCTCGCGTCCGCGCGCATAGACCGGCACGCGGCGGTGGCCAGGAGGATTGGCGTTGGCGATGCGCACCTTATCGCCTGGAGAAAATCTTGGGTTAGCAACCTCACTCATGCGGTCCTCTTCAGCCTGTCCCTGATCTCGGCAGCGCGCACCTCAACCTCGGTGCGGGTAAGCACACTCTTCTCTTCCAGGAGGTTGATGAAGCCCTGTGTCCACAGCTTGAAATAGGTCAACGAGTTGTAGAAGCCAGGCTCCAGATCTTCGCGCGCGCGACGGAATTCATCGATACTGGTGATTCTTGCTTTCGAGGGGCCCACGGTGGAGACCAGCGCGGTAAGCAAACGCTCCCACGGCTCAGGCTCATGACCGTGCTGGCCGATCGGGCCGGCGGCAAGGCCGCCCACGTCGTTTGGGCGTCTCATGGTTTTGCCTCAGAGCGCGCGGATATATCGCCGACGCGCCACTCTATCTCGTCCTGGGTCATCAAGCCCTTCTCCACCACCAACGTCGAGATACCAACCGCCCATTTGTCGAAATAGCCGAGACGTCGGTAGTCTTCGGGTTTCATATCCTCGATCGCGCGGCGCATTTCGTCAGTTTTGCCAAGTGGCAATGATCGCGCAAGAGGTACATCAGTGCCGTCGCGAGGTTCTGCCATGGCTCGGTTTCATGCTCCGCCCGGTCGACCGAGCCGGCGGGCTGGCTGCCGAGATCGTGCGGACGGGCACGGGAAAGGTCAGGACTAACGGTCATTTGGTCGGCTTCCTACGGATCGTGTCCATACGCACAGCCACCTCATCCCGGCTTAGGACGCCCTTCTCGCACAGGAGATTCGCCAACGCTTGCGCTGTGCGCTCGAAATAGGCGAGGCGGTTATAGTCGGCGCCCAACTCTTCAACCGCGCGACGCGATTCGTGTACGGTGCGAAGCTGCCGTCGGGAAAGCACGGCGCCGAGCGTGACCAAGAGCTTCTCCCAGTCCGCCGCCTCGTGGTGGCGTCGGTCGATCGGCCCGCCCGGCAAACCGCCGATATCGTTGACCCCGGCGTTGGAAAACCGCGCCTTTGGATGCGCACGGTCCTTGTCGCCGGCCAGCGAGACAGCGAGGCGCGCCATGCGTACGCGCAGATCACCCTCTTCCACCAGACCTTTCGCGACCAGCACGTTGACTGCCGTTTGGGCCAGGCGCTCGAAGGAAGACAGGCCGCGATAGGAATCGCCCAGCGCCGCGTCGGCGCGCTTTAACTCGTCAACCGTGACGATCTGCTGCATGCCACCGAGGATGTCGACCAGCGCAACCGACAGCTTCTCCCATGGCAGCGCGTCTGCGGGAGGGCGCGGAATGATGTCGAGGGGTGCTGCGGTAGCCATGCGTTGAACTACATTATCCATCCTGGCCTATCCGTAAAACGAAAGATCCTGTTCGACGGCTTCATGGCAGCAACCGACACCAGTTTCTGCCTGTCGCTCGACAGCATTTGATGAGAATGATTTGTTTTTCACGTTAGCAGCGGGGTAGAACTCTTCATGCGGGGAGGATCAGTCCCGCCAAAATTGCAATCCCTATACCTGCAATCGCTGCACCGGCGAGCCGAGGCTTAATCATGTCGGAGGCGCCGCGTCGTGCGATCAAGGCAATGCCAATGGCTACCACTGTCTGCACAATAACAAGACCAGCAAGATAGGCTGCGAGCGGCGAGCGCTCCGCACCGAAAATCGATTCCCCGAAGGCATAGCCGTGGAAAAGGCCCGCTAAAGCAAACAACGCCACCCAACCCCCGGTGGGCAGTGCGCGACCTGCGGCGACCATCGCGCCGATCAGCAGCACGGACCCTGCGACCACCAATTCGGCAGCTGGCAACGCGACGCCTTGCACATGCAGTCCGACACCGAGCGCGGAGGCTGCGATGAACACGGCTGGGATCGCAAAGTTGAGAGCGGCTACGCCTACGGCCACGCCCATCGCGACGACGAAGGCCAGATGATCGAGGCCAATGACCGGATGAGCGAGACCGGAGAGAAGGCCCTGCATGAAGGTCTCAGGCGTGCGCGCCCCCATGACATGATGCGCCTGCGCGGATAATACAGTAGCGACCGTCAAAGCTACGACGAGCGCCACCACGCCACCGACGTGACGCGAACATCTATTCAAGGTGACCATCACATTACCCATTCGTTCTATTCGACATCCCAGACGAACCTAGAGTTAATATGAATCGTAGGCATTCCACAAACGGATTGGAAGTCTAGATACGGAATGCGAATGGTCAATACAATTGCCCGGGCGTTCCGCTGGCGCGACATGCTGGAGAGCGGCGAGTACGCGACCATTCGCGAGATTGCCGCTACCGAGAAGATAAACGAGCCCTTCGTCGGCCGCGTGCTGCGGCTAACGCTACTGGCGCCGAAAATTGTCGAGGCTATCCTAGATGGACGGCAACCGGCCGGGCTGCAGCTCGAGCACCTGCTGCGGTCGTTTCCGGTGACGTGGTGAGAGCAGCGGGTCGAGATGCTGGGGAACGCTCTCAAATTGTGCTCTGTCGACTCTTAGTCCGCTACGGTCTTCCAAATCCTCATACGCCTGCCCTCGATCTCATTTATCGCGGCGCGCAACCCGCCATTTGATTCATCGCCAGCCAAAATGGTTCGCTTGGCACGAGCTTGCCAACGCCCGTTCCTAGCAGCAATCTCAGCTTAACAAACTGATCATCAGGGGGCTAATGGTGAAGATCGACTGGGACGTTCCGATCGAGATGGACGACGGCGTCGTGCTGCGCGCTGACGTTTTCCGACCAATCGCCGGGGGTAACTACCCAGTAATTTTGAGCTACGGCCCCTACGGAAAGGGTCTCGCATTTCGGGACGGCTGGAAGAATGCTTGGGACCGACTAATCACGATGCATCCCAACGTGATAGGGGCTCCACAAAATTGCAAAAGGTGCGACACTGCCCTCGGGTTTCCTAAGCAATCGGCGGGGCTTGTGATTGTCGCACTTTCCACCAAGTGATTGATTTTGCGAAAAGGTGGTAGCTCTCCCGGGCCCACCACGCACTCTCCTGGGTTGTATATCTCTTGTAATACTCTCATTAGTAGTTAAGAATTCAAAGACTTAGCCGAGATGTCTGCTCACGTTTCGGTCTCTGTGCGTGGCAAATCGGGCTTTCGGGGCACCTGTCTCTGCCCCCTGAAATTCCGTTTCCCGGCGGCCAAGGCCGAGACGCCAAGAGACAGGTTCGCATTCGGGTAGAGACGGGTTCGACAGCGGCGACACCCGCCTAACTGGGCTAGCAACGAGAAATCGCGAGCGTTACGC